>JAGBUH010000123.1 GCA_017630915.1 Clostridia bacterium | reverse complement strand
GCAGCTTCCAAAGGAAGTGAAAGGTTGGTAACGTCATCGTTGATACCAACGGTGAAACCATCAATGGGCTTTTCAGCATCGAGGTTCTTATAAACCGCGAAGATACAAGCGGGAGTTGTATCCTTAGAACCGAGACCGTATCTACCGCCGATAATGAGAGCAGATTCAAACTTAGTTCCGCGAACAGCGTTAACAACGTCAAGGAAGAGAGGTTCTGCGCCTGCACCGGGTTCCTTGGTTCTGTCCATAACAGCGATCTTCTTAACGGTTTCGGGAATTGCTTCAAGAAGCTTTTCCTTTACGAAAGGACGGTAAAGTCTAACTTTAAGAAGACCAACCTTACCACCGTGAGCATTGATATAGTCAACGGTTTCTTCAATGGTATCGCAAACCGAACCCATAGCGATGATGAGCTTTTCAGCATCTTCTGCGCCGTAGTAGTTAAAAATCTTATAATCAGTGCCTGCTTTTTCATTTACTTTTGCAAGATACTTTTCAACGATTGCAGGAACAGCATCATAATAAGTATTACAAGCTTCTCTTGCCTGGAAGAAGATATCGGGGTTTTGAGCAGTACCGCGAAGAACAGGATGTTCGGGGTTGAGGGATCTTTCTCTGAACGCCTTAACAGCATCCATATCGCACATTTCAGCGAGATCATCGTAATCCCAAACTTCAACCTTTTGAACTTCGTGAGATGTACGGAAACCATCAAAGAAATGAAGGAACGGAACTCTGCCTTCGATAGCAGCAAGGTGAGCAACTGCACCGAGGTCCATTACTTCTTGAACGTTAGAAGCACAGAGCATAGCAAAACCGGTTTGACGGCAAGCCATAACGTCGGAGTGGTCACCGAAAATGTTGAGTGCATGAGATGCAACACAACGAGCAGAAACATGTATAACACCGGGAAGAAGTTCGCCGGCAATTTTATACATATTAGGAATCATAAGGAGAAGACCTTGGGATGCAGTATAGGTAGTAGTAAGAGCACCTGCGGCAAGAGAACCGTGAACGGTACCGGATGCACCGCCTTCGGATTGCATTTCAACAACCTTAACGGTTTGACCAAAGATGTTCTTTCTTCCTTCAGCAGACCATTGGTCGGTAACTTCGGCCATAGGCGAAGAAGGGGTGATGGGATAAATACCTGCAACTTCGGTGAACGCATAAGACACGTGAGCCGCAGCGGTATTACCATCCATTGACAACTTTTTTCTTGTTGACATTGTGTATTTGCCTCCTGAAACATAATTATACGCTTCAATTATAACATGTTTTTTCAAAAAGTAAATAGAATTCTTTAATTTTTTCGACAGTTATCGCTTCCTTTTTTTGTGTGATTGAAAAAAATAACGCGAAAATTTGTGAAATTATATGTTTTTTATTGAAAATAAATACAACATGTGGTATTATATAATTTAAATATAGAAAAATAAGATTGCGAGGTCATTTCAAATGTCGATAAGTACGATTTATTCTGCGGCAATACGCGGTATTGTCGGTCAGATTGTAACAGTTGAAGCAACCAACGCCCCTTCCCCTCAACCTCGCATTGATATAATCGGATTGCCCGATGCGGCAATCAAAGAATCACAAGGCAGAGTACGTTCTGCCGCACGCGCTTGCGACCTTCCTTTAAAGAAAGGTGTTTTAACGGTAAACCTCGCACCTGCTGATATCAAGAAGGAAGGCACTGTTTACGACCTCCCTATTCTCCTTTCGCTTTTGGATATGCCCGGACTTGACAAGGTGGATTTTTCCGAATGTTGCTTTTTAGGCGAACTTTCATTATCCGGCGATCTCCGCCCCGTTTCCGGTGTATTACCCATGGCGGTGGCGGCAAGAGATGCAGGATTTAAATTTTTATTCGTACCCGCTGACAACGCTTGCGAAGCCTCTGCGGCATGTGGCATAATCGTTTATCCTGTCAAAAATGCAGTACAACTTGTAAA
Organism: Clostridia bacterium; assembly: GCA_017630915.1. GTDB lineage: Bacteria > Bacillota > Clostridia > Oscillospirales > CAG-382 > Coliplasma. The sequence goes on along the minus strand of JAGBUH010000123.1, from coordinate 15,874 downwards.
TCATTTCCTTTGTAAAAAACGTATTATTCCTATCGAATTTAATAAAGATGATTTTTTTGCCGTTGCCGATGATACTTTGTTAGATTTCTCCGACGTCAAAGGTCAAGACACCGCTAAAAAAGCACTTGAAATTGCGGCAGCAGGTGAACACAATATACTGTTAATCGGCCCTCCCGGTACGGGTAAAAGTATGTTAGCTTCAAGAGTGCCGTATATTCTTCCAACGATTACCATGGAAGAATCAATCGAAACCTCTAAAATTTATTCTATTGCAGGATTAAATTCCGAATTAAATCCGTTGCTGGCACATCGACCGTTTCGCGCTCCTCACCATACCCTTTCCACCGCATCACTCATCGGCGGCGGTTCAAACCCCAAGCCCGGTGAGGTTTCGCTTGCAAATAACGGCGTTTTGTTTTTAGATGAATTCCCCGAATTTGACAAGCACAACTGTGAAGTATTGCGTCAGCCAATTGAAGACCGCAATGTCACAATTACAAGAGTTAATGCAACAGTTAATTATCCATCTTCGTTCATGCTTATTTGTGCTATGAACCCTTGTAAATGCGGTTATTACGGACACCCAACTAAACCGTGTACCTGTACACCACAATCGCGCCGTAACTACCTTTCAATGATTTCGGGTCCGATTCTTGACCGTATCGACATACAAGTGGAAGTAAACGCACTTGATTTTTCGGAGCTTGATACTTTTATCGCGGCAGAAACAAGTGAAAAGATAAGAAGACGTGTTTGCAGAGCGCGCAATTTCGCCATGAGCCGTTTTGACGGCGAGAAACTTGCCAACGGAATGCCGCTTACCTGCAACGCAAGAATGCAACCAAAACATGTTCGTAAATTCTGCGTCATTGACGATGGCGGGCGCAAGGTATTGCAACTTGCATACGAAAAACTCGGACTGTCGGCGCGTGGATATGACCGCATTTTAAAAGTCGCGCGTACAGTTGCCGACTTTGACGAAAGCGAACTTATTAAGAAAGACCACATCGCACTTGCTGTTCAACTTCGCAGTTTAGACAGAAAATATTTCAACAATTGAGTTGACATAATTTTGTGCAACGGTTTACATAACACTTGTGGAAAAACACCCTCTATTGTGGAAAAAATTGTGGATTGTTGATAATATATGGCAAAATCCAAGAAAAACAGCACGAAAGTTTTCCACATGTGTGAAAAAGCCGGTGGATAATCACCGCATAATTTAAAATCAATAATATTATGAAAAGAGTTGACATATGGATTATCAAGGCAACTATTTCCCTGAAGAACATGACGAGAATGAATCAATAATTTACCGTACTGTCAAGGGTATCTTTAAATGGACTATGTACGGCATTTCGTTTGTGATATACGCTATTATAATATATATGATGTTTGTCAACAAAGACAGCAAGATTCTCGAACGCAATTATATGCTCGATAATGTTTCAAATGCCGAAGAAACAGCTTTGTATCAAATAAACACAAGAGTGTTTATGAACGATGACGGTTCGTTGCAACTCCACAACGTTAATTATTATCAAGAGTACGGCTATGTAGAAATCGGAATAAAATTCAATGCAAAGAAACTTACCGACAGCGATTACGGTGACTGCCTTGATTATGTTCTTACCGACGATAAAGGCAACACATACAATCTTGTAAACAAAGTTCTTGACAAAGGCGGTAGATACGGTTTTGCACGGATTTGTTTTGAGAATGTCAGCATCGACCTTGACTCAAACGACCTTAGGTACAATTTAGAATCAACTTCGGATAGCGAGAAACCGATTGAACGAGATGAAACAACATACGAATTATCGGTTTATAAAAAAGGTGATTCAAAACCGATTTATGAGTTCAAGTTATATGATATTTCGACAACTTTTAATAAAACAGACTATAACGATTAAGACGGTGATTTTATGAAAGACAACAACATTTTTATAAAAGAAAGACATCCTGAACTTTTCACAAAAGGTTTTACTCTACTCGCACTTATGATCGCTTCCCTACTTTGCGCTTTTGCCCCTTTTTTGGCAAGCGGTTTACAAAATAACAAAAAAGAATTCTATTTAATAGGCGGTCTGCTTTTTGTTATCTTCACAGTATTATTCGTTCGTCTTATTTATAAAGAATTTTACTCTTCCAACCTTTTGATACTTAGTTCAAACGGATTTATCGACAATAAAAACGTTGGTCCAAATATAGAAATAGAATGGACTAATGTATCTTCAGTAAAACTGCTTGGAAATGACGAAATGCCTTATTTAGGTATTTCGCTCGATAATTGCGATATCGTTATGGCTAAAATGAAAAAACATGTCGCTGATGAAATGCGCGATAATATCGATGATAATTTGCCGCATATTTTGATTGCCCAAAACGAAGTATATACACCCGTAAATGAACTTAAAGATACATTTGTCCGCTTCATTAAAGAGTCGCGCATTTTAAATCGTGAAGCCAATCAAAAACCAAAGAACAACCCATTTACAACCGACGATGTTTTGCGTGCTTTTGGCAAATTACCTCCCGAAGACAACTCTGTTGAACAGAAATCAGCCGATTGCGAAACCGATGCCACTAACGCGGAATCAACAAAACCCGAAATTGTCAAAAACCTCCCTGTCAATGAAGTCCCTACCGAAAAAATTATTGATATAAACATACATAATGATATCGAGCCCACAGCAGATAGCGAAAATACAGTAAATTTAGATCTTCCCGATTCGTTTTGCGAATTTACACAAAATAATATTGATAACAGTTCTGAAATTCCAGAAGACGTCATCCCAACATCTTCCAATGAAGATGATTTTAAAAATGCTCTTGATACAACTAATATTTCTGATGAAATCAATGAATTTCTTGCACACGCTAAGTTTTCTAAAATTGACGAACTCAATAAGATGCTGAATGAAAAAGATGTGCCGTATTCAGCCGTTCGAGATGATAAATCTGATGTTTCCGGTAAAGAAGATAAAAAAGAAATCATAGAAGACATCACTAACACTGAAAGCAAAGACGAAAACACAGATGTAGAACAAGAACCACAGGAAGCTTCTGATAATTACGGAATCACCAGTTTTAATTACAACAATGATTTTAGCATCGATTTCCCCGCGGAGCTTTACGACGAAAACGAAATTAAAGTTTCTAATGACGATATCACATTCGAAACTTTGATTCAACAAACCAAAGAATTCGACTCAAACGATATTTCAAACGAAAATCAAGACTTATAGAGTTCATTGTATAAAAAAGAACCGTTTTAACAACGGTTCTTTTTTATTTAATTTTTAATTACAAATTAGCCAACGGTGTACAAATTACTGTCAAGCATCGGGAGTGTTTTAATATCAAACTTATCAATAAGTTCGTTATTCACGGTAATCTTATCATAGAACGATTGCACGTATTCGCCAAATGCAGACATTGCGAGTTCATCTTCGATAGATGTGTAAATCTCGGAAGTAATATCTTCCTTGGAAATCGGCAAATGTCGAATAATATAAGTACCGTCGGAAACAAATTCTTTATCTTGGAATTTACCTTCTTCAATATCGCCAATAATCTTTACAAATTCGGCGTTTTGAGCATCGTTTTTCTTTATAAAGCTCGGCTTCATATAGATATAATACTTTTTCGCATCGGTCTGTTCGGGATATTTCTCCAACTCGCCTTTGCTTAATTTATCCATAGTTTCCAACGCTTCCGCGCGAATTTGTTTCGCACTCATAGCGGCAATGGCTGCATCCTTGTAACCGCCTTTTGTTTTACCGTCTTCGCCTACTTTACCGACATAATCTTCTTCGGTCTTTTCAAGTTTTTCGATAATATGATATCCAAACTCGGTTTCAACCAATCTTACGTCGCCAACCTTCATTTCGAAAGATGCCTCTTCAAAAGGTTTAACCATTGAACCGTATGTGAAAACATATTCATATCCGCTATCTTCGGTTTCGGCTTTAAAATCGTCAAGAGTTTTTTCGCCGGATTGAATCGAAGCAAGTGCGGATTCTGCTTTGTTTTTCTTTTCAGCAATTTCATTTTCACTTAACTTTTGATTCTTAGAATCGGTATTCTTATAAAGAATGTGACGCACTTTTACAAATTCGGCATCAAAGAAAGACTTGATTTCTTCTTCGTCAAATTCAAAGGTATATGCTTCGCCAGTTTGATAATCTGCATAAGCATAAAGCGCACCGTCATAATGATAATAGTTATTGACGAATTCCTCATACACGCTCTCGGCAGGAATCGCGGCGGTTCCATTTTCGCCGTAGCGATAATCATGCACAAGAGTGTAATATACGTTTGCACGCATATAACGTTCAATTGCCGAACGAGTAATACCAAGACGCGCAAGTTCAATTTCAAACAAATCAGTGCCACCATACGCAACTTCCATATCTTCAAGCGCGTTATTTATGGAATCAATATCGCTTTGGTCGGTAATGGTTATACCCGAGTCAGCACAAAGTTGTTCAAAAATGAGCAATTGTTGCGCAAATTCAATCGAAACTTCTTTTATATATTCGCCAATAGTCTTGTCCTCAGACATTTGCATTTCAAGTATATCCGAGTCGCTGTACGATGCACCGTAACTCGAAAGATAACTTTGATAATAAGAAACCATTTGGCTCTTAAATGTGCTTACGATATACATAAAATCCTTTTCGGATAATGTATAATCACCGTAACTCATAACAACTTCACTATTATCTCCTGAAACAACATCGTTGTCTTTGCCGCAAGACGCGAACGAAAACAGCATTAACACAACGAGTAAAAACGAAACAATATTTTTAATCTTCTTCATTTTCGTCAACCTTTCACAACTTTATGTCAGATTAGTATACAACACAATTTTAAATTTGTCTACCTAATTTTTTGTTAATTTTGAATATCTTTGAATAATCTTTTCACAAAAATCCAAATTTTTCTCGCCGTCGCGCAATTTATATGATATATGCGGTCTACCGCCGAGCGATATCATAACAGCACCCTTAAAAGGATCTTCCGACGCAATGATAGCGCATCTTTCCATATCTATATTAGGGTTATATAAAGTCAACATGCGTTGATTTTGTTCAACGGAAGTAAAATCAAACTCCATCGCCATATTACGCAAACGTGATATTCTTATTAGATTCATAACCGATTCCGGTATATCGCCGAATCTGTCGTTAAGTTCATCGATCAAATCATCGCTGTCGTCTTCGTTACACACTGCGGCGATTTTTTTATAAACGTCAATCCTTAACGCAAGCGAAACAATATACGTTTCGGGTATAAACGCATCACAAGCCAAATCAATAGTGCAGTTCTTTTCTGCCTTGGGAGCTATACCCTTTTCAGCATTGATAGCATCTTCGAGAATCTTGATATACAAATCATATCCGATCGCTTCAAGATGGCCGCTTTGTTCTGCGCCCAAAAGGTTACCTGCACCGCGAATTTCAAGGTCACGCATGGCGATTTTAAAGCCAGAACCAAATTCGGTAAATTCGCGTATCGCAGCAAGACGTTTTTCGGCAATTTCGTTTATAACAGCACCTGCGCGATAGGTAAGATAGGCATACGCCTTTCTCGTAGAACGTCCAACTCTTCCCCTTATTTGATGCAACTGCGCCAAACCCATTTTATCAGCGTTTTCAATAATCAACGTGTTGGCGTTCGGGACATTAACGCCCGATTCGATAATCGTTGTGCACACGAGGATATCGATACTTCCGTCAACCATATCAGACCATACGTCAGAAAGTTCTTCTTTATCCATTTTTCCGTGTCCCACAGCAATTGTAGCCTCGGGAAAGGCATTACGCAAAAATGCCGCTTTTGAATATATGGAATCAACATAGTTATGAAGATAAAATACTTGACCGCCTCGGCGTAATTCTCGACGAATAGCCTCAAAAATGACATCTTCGTCATGCTCCAATACGAACGTCTGTACCGGAACACGGTCGGTAGGCGCTTCTTCCAAAACCGACATATCCCGAATACCGCTTAAAGCCATATTTAATGTTCGGGGGATTGGTGTTGCCGTGAGAGTTAATACATCAACACCTTTTGAAAGTTCTTTGAGTTTTTCTTTGTGAGTAACGCCAAAACGTTGTTCTTCGTCAACAACTAAAAGTCCCAAATCTTTAAATTCGATGTCCTTTTGAAGCAAACGATGCGTTCCCACAACGATATCAACGGTTCCGTTTTTTAAACCCTTAATAATCTCTGCTTGTTCTTTTGGCGTTACAAAACGAGAAAGCATTGCAATTCTCACCGGATATCCCCTGAAACGAGCTTGCATCGTTCTATAATGTTGAAATGAAAGTATTGTAGTCGGCACAAGAACAGCAGCTTGTTTTCCTGCAAATGCACACTTGAAGATAGCGCGCAAAGAAACTTCGGTCTTTCCAAATCCGACATCACCGCACAACAATCTATCCATGGGATACGGGTTTTCCATATCCTTTTTAATTTCGCATGCCGCGCGAAATTGACCGTCGGTTTCGGTATATTCAAATCCTGCCTCAAATTCATCTTGAAATTCATCGTCGGGCGGAAAAGAATATCCCTCAATACTACGCCTTTCGGCATACAGTTTAATAAGTTCTTTTGCTATATTCGAAGCAGAAGCTTTTGCACGTGCTTTGGCACGTTTCCATTCCGCACCGCCCATTTTAGAGAGTTTGGTATCGTCTGCTCCGATATATTTGCTTACCATATCCAACTGATCACACGGCACGTACAAAATACCGTTGTCAGCATATACAATTTTTATATAATCACGCGAAACACCTTGTGAAACCAAGTTTTTTATACCGCTGTATCTTCCGATACCGTGATTAACGTGCACAACAAGGTCGCCTTGTTTAAGATCAGCATAAGAAGCTATTTTCTCGCCTTTCGAAGTCTTTGCTGAACGGCGTCTGCGTTTTAGTTCTTCGCGCGGACGAAGCGACATATAGTCGGTAAGCAAAACAAAACCGCTTTTGGGAAGTTCAAAACCGTTTTTGACAATCTCAGAATCACAAACAGCAACGGCGACTCTCGACGCATATAATGTACCTGAATATTGATAAGCCGCAATGCCGTCGTCACTAAGCATCTCTATCATTGTGTTGGCAGCATGTTCACCCGAACACAATAACAAAACTTTTCGCGAGGCAGCGATATAATCCTCAATATCCTCGATAAACACGTCAGTTTTATCCGTCATCTGTAAAGTTGACTTTGTAACGAAAGTATACGACGCACAAGCATTGATAGCAGTGCCCGAGTTCTGAAACACGTCAATCGATACTGTATTCTTTCCCAAAGATGAAAATAATTCTTCTGCGGATGAATACGGTCGGCTGTTTTTAATTTTGCACAAACCGTTTGATGCAAGTGTTTCAACGATCGAATCGTTAGTCGAAGCAAACCCCTTTGCCCGTTCTTCGATTCTTTTAATTCCAAAAAGAAAACAAACACTGTCGCTTGTAAAATCGAGTAAAGTTTGATTTTCGGGATAAATCAATGAAAAATATTTATCAGCAAATACATTTTTATTGCCTTTTTCAAGCGATTCCAGTTCAGAAAGAAGAACCTGACGGCGTTTTTCCGGCCCAACAAACGAAGAAATAAGTCCCTTAATTTCTTTGCGCATTTCCGATTTTGCAAAATCGGTCGGCATCAATTCGTTACAAGGAATTATAACAACATTATCAAGATTTTCTGTTCTTCTTTGTGAAACGATATCGAAGAAACCGATAAGATCAATTTCATCTCCCCAAAAGTCTATTCGTACAGGATACGCATAGTTAGGAGTGAAAATATCTACAATACCGCCACGGACCGAAAATTGTCCGACGCCCTCTACAACTTCGGTGCGTGTATATCCCATTTGTTCAAGTTTGATGCAAATATCTTTTTGCGAAGCAGTATCGCCATACGAAAGAAAAAAACTATTTGCCTCGAAAACATCAATCGGCATAACATATTGCATCAAAGCATCGGGAACGGTAACTATAACATCATAATCGCCTTTTGCAACAGCATACTGTACCGAAAGACGTTCATGTTCCCATTCACGCGAATAAGCGGTAATATTTTCGAATACAAAATCACGAGCAGGATAAAAAAGAACTTTATCGAAAAACAAACGGAAAACTTCAATTACCGCATTCGCCTCTTTTTCCTCGGGAACAATCACCACACCCTTTTTCCCGAGATCTTTTAGCATGGCAGAAACCAAAAAAGGGCGTGCAGAATCGCACATACCGCTGATAACACAGGGTATGCGTTTTTCAGAAAAACCTTCAATCAGCGAACGGTATTCGCTGTCATTGGCAAATTGTTCAATAATGCTTTTCATTAGTCTACCTTGTTGGCACCAATTAAATTATATACTTTTAAAGTATGCTCAATGCCGTAGTTAAATACGCTTGATACAGCCTTTTTTATCAATTCAAACTTATCGCTGATCAGCGCAAATTCTTCGTCAGTAATTTTTGACAAAACATATTTAGACATATCCCATTCAGCAGGTTTTACACCTACACCAACACGAATACGTATAAATGCGTTCGTTCCGATATGTTGAATTATTGACTTTAAACCGTTGTGACCGCCGGCGCTTCCGCCGTTTTTAACGCGAAATTCCCCTGCTGGAAGAGTAATATCATCGTGAATGACTATAAGTTGTTTTGGAGACATTTTGTAATAACTCATAACATCTTGAACTGCCATTCCAGAATTGTTCATAAAAGTTTGAGGTTTAACGTTATAGATAATATATCCGTCTAAAACACATTTGTCGCAAAGCGAAGAATGAAGCATACGCTTACAACCGCGACTAACTGCACTGCGAGAATCTATATAATCAACTACTTTAAAGCCAATATTATGACGTGTATTTTCATACCTTTGACCGGGATTTCCCAAACCGACAATTATGTATTCAGGATGTTCTCCCGGATTAACATTAAAGAAACGCAAAACCTTTTACACCTCAATGAACAAATTTAATTCAGTTTAACCTCAAATCAGATTTTTGTCAAGTAAAAGTATAGCTATAATAAAATATATGTAGAAATAATTGAATTTTTCGGAATCCTATTGACAAATATAGGAAAAAATATATAATATGTGATTATAAAATAAATTTGGAGGCGTTAAAATGTCCAGAAAGTATGTTTATCTCTTTTCCGAAGGCAATGGCACGATGAGAGAACTTCTCGGCGGCAAGGGTGCTAACTTGGCCGAGATGACTAACCTTGGTCTTCCCGTTCCTCAGGGGTTTACCATTTCTACCGAAGCTTGTACTCAATATTATGAAGACGGCAAAGTTATCAACGATGAAATAATCGCACAGATTACTGAAAATATTGAAAAAATGGAAGCTATCACCGGCAAAAAGTTCGGCGATAAAGAAAATCCGCTTCTCGTTTCCGTTCGTTCCGGCGCAAGAGCATCTATGCCCGGTATGATGGATACCATTCTTAACCTTGGTCTTAATGAAGAAGTTGTTGAAGTTCTTGCCGCAAAATCGGGCAATCCCCGTTGGGCATGGGACTGTTACAGAAGATTCATTCAAATGTTCTCCGACGTAGTTATGGAAGTCGGCAAGAAGTATTTTGAAGAACTTATCGACAAAATGAAGGAAGAAAAAGGCGTTACCCAAGACGTTGATCTTACTGCTGACGACCTTAAAGAACTTGCTAACCAATTCAAAGCTGAATACAAGGCAAAAATTGGCAATGACTTCCCCACCGACCCCCGTACCCAACTTATGGAAGCAATCAAAGCAGTTTTCCGTTCTTGGGACAATCCCAGAGCAAATATCTACCGTCGCGATAACGACATTCCTTATTCTTGGGGTACTGCCGTTAACGTTCAAATGATGGTATTCGGTAACATGGGTAACACTTCCGGTACCGGCGTTGCGTTCACTCGTGATCCTGCAACCGGTGAAAAGAAACTCATGGGCGAATTCCTTATGAACGCACAAGGCGAAGACGTTGTTGCAGGGGTTCGTACTCCTCAAAAGATCGAACAACTCAAAGAAGTCATGCCCGAAGTATATGATAAGTTTGTCAATATCTGCGGTATTCTCGAAAACCATTACAGAGATATGCAGGATATGGAATTTACCATTGAAGATAAGAAACTCTTCATGCTTCAAACCAGAAACGGTAAGAGAACTGCACAAGCCGCTCTCAAAATCGCTTGCGACCTAGTTGATGAAAAGATGATTGACGAAAAGCAAGCTGTTAAGATGATCGATCCTCGTAACCTCGATACCCTTCTCCACCCTCAATTCGATGCAAAAGCACTCAAAGAAGCAACTCCTATCGGCAGAGCATTGGGTGCTTCTCCCGGAGCTGCTTGCGGTAAGGTAGTGTTCACCGCTAACGATGCAAAAGAATGGGCTGAACGCGGCGAAAAGGTCATTCTCGTTCGTCTTGAAACCTCTCCCGAAGATATCGAAGGTATGAAAGCTGCACAAGGTATTCTCACCGCACGCGGCGGTATGACCTCTCACGCAGCGGTTGTTGCAAGAGGTATGGGTACTTGCTGTGTATCCGGTTGCGGCGACATCAAGATGGATGAAGCAAACAAAAAGTTCTCCCTCGGCGGAAAAGTTTATAACGAAGGTGATTGCATTTCCCTCGACGGTTCTACCGGTAATATCTACGACGGCATTATTCCTACCGTTGACGCTACAATCGCAGGTGAATTCGGAAGAATCATGGAATGGGCTGACAAATACCGCACCATGAAGGTTCGTACCAATGCCGACACTCCCGCAGATGCTAAAAAGGCACGCGAACTCGGCGCAGAAGGTATTGGTCTTTGCCGTACCGAGCACATGTTCTTTGAAGGCGACAGAATTGCGGCATTCCGCGAAATGATTTGCTCCGATACTGTTGAAGAAAGAGAAAACGCTCTTAATAAGATTCTCCCGATGCAACAAGGCGACTTTGAAGCGCTTTACGAAGCACTTGAAGGTAACCCTGTTACCATTCGTTTCCTTGATCCTCCTCTCCATGAATTCGTTCCCACCGAAGAAGAAGATATTAAGAAACTTGCAGATTCCCAAGGCAAAACTGTTGAACAAATCAAGAATATTATTGATTCTCTCCATGAGTTCAACCCGATGATGGGCCACAGAGGTTGCCGTCTTGCAGTAACCTATCCCGAAATCGCTAAAATGCAAACCAAGGCAGTTATCCGTGCCGCTATCAACGTTCAAAAGGCACATCCCGATTGGAATGTGAAGCCCGAAATTATGATTCCGTTGGTTGGCGACGTTAAGGAATTCAAGTTCGTTAAAAAACTTGTTGTAGAAACCGCTGATGCAGAAATCGCTTCTGCAAACTCCAACCTCAAATATGAAGTTGGTACTATGATTGAAATTCCGAGAGCTGCTTTGACCGCTGACGAAATTGCCGCTGACGCAGATTTCTTCTGCTTCGGTACAAACGACCTCACCCAAATGACCTATGGTTTCTCGCGTGACGATGCCGGTAAATTCCTCGATTGCTACTATGACACCAAGATTTTTGAAAACGATCCGTTTGCAAAACTCGACAGAATCGGTGTCGGCAAACTTATGGAAACTGCTATTAAACTCGGTAAACCCGTCAACAATAACCTTCACATCGGTATCTGCGGTGAACACGGCGGCGACCCGACTTCCGTTGAATACTGCAACGAAATCGGTCTTGACTACGTTTCCTGTTCGCCTTTCAGAGTTCCGATAGCTCGCTTGGCTGCTGCTCAGGCTGCTATAAAGGAAATGAAGTAATCGGAAAAATCCGAGCATTTCAATTCACGTTAAATCGGGAAAATGCCGAAGATTTCATCAAAGCATTTCGCCCGAACCAGCGACTCCACTCCTTCGATGATATAACCGTTGAAGTGTGGATTTAGCTAGTAAAATCAAGCATTTAGCCCACTATCGAAGAAATTCGGTAGTGGGCTTTTTGTATGTTCGCACATTTGTTATGACTTCATTTTTCTGCTAAAATGCACCCGTAAATAGATACAGAAAGCGAGGTGCAAAAATACCGCAAAATCGGGATAGCTTTGAGTGTAGTTTTCAAAAACTATACCGATTACGTATAGTGAATTTATGAATAAGATAGCAGAATTTATTAAAATGGAGCGTAAAGCCGCCCATCTAACTCAAGAACAGTTTGCAGAACGCTCAGGAATAGGTCTGCACGCTCTCCGTGACCTTGAACAAGGTAAAGACAATATCACACTCCATAAACTCAACCAAGCCCTTGCAATGTTCGGTATGGAAGCCGTACCGGGACGGAAGTGGGATTAATGATGAACATTTAAATCTTTTTGTACAAACCCATTGCGATTTTCGACAAAAAATGCTATAATATCTAAAATGTTGGTATACAGGAGATGATTGAATTTGTATTTAAAAAAAGAAAATCAAAAATCTCCAGAACTGTCTATTAAAGATTTTGCTAGAATACAAGAAGTTTTTGAGCGAAAAAATTGGCCTATTGAAGATTATTTTAGTGATGATGTTTTTGAAAACTTTTGTAATATGCTAGCGAGTTTAGAACCAGAACAACGAGATTTAGTTATAACCCTAACAGAAAAGTTTTTATGGATACAAGAAAGTTCCTATATAAAACATTTTTCAGTAGCATTTGATTCTTTCATTAATTCATATAATTTTTCTCGTGGAAAAAAGATTTGCATTTGCCCACTTCTTCCTGAAGAGGATTTTGGTAAATCAAAAAGTTCGGTATCTCTCCTTTATTTTATTATAGCGCATTTGCGTGCTATACAGCGTAAGTATTCAACTTTTTCAATCACATATGCTGATTCCCCAAATGCAGTAAATTTAGATATGATAAAAAAAGACTATACCTTATGTTTGGTCGATGACTTTATTGGAACGGGCGAAACAGTAGAACGAGCGACAAAGTATTTTATAGATCAAAAAATTTCTAAAAACATGATGGTTATCGTATCATTAGTTGGTATGAAATCTGGCTTAGTTGAACTTAATAATAAAGAGTATAATACATATACTGATATTAGTTGTGATAAAGGAATTTCTTCCGAAGGCGATGAGTCACATATTGAACTTATGAAAACTATTGAAGAATCAATTAAAGTCTCTGATGATTATAAATTCGGCTACAAAGGCTCAGAAGCATTAGTTAGAATGATGCGCACTCCTAATAACACTTTTCCAATTTATTGGCTTCGTAATAACAAGAACAAATTTGCACCTTTCCCGAGGTAATATTATGATATCAAATGAAATTTTGTTGTTAAAAATTATAGAATCTAATGGTAGAATATCATTATTGCGAGATAGAGGACTTTCGCATTCACAAGTAGCAATGCTCATAAAAAGGCAAGCAGATGAGGGGAACATAATAATTTCTGAACAAGAAATTATGTTGTCACAAAAAGGTTTAGAAACATTAAAAGAAAATATAACAAAATTTGCTCCACGGAAAAAGGATCAATGGATTGTACCCCAAGAGCATTTGTACCAAGAACCTATTTCTATGGAACAAATTGTTCTACCTAAAAATAAAAAGATATAATATCTTGCAGACTACATCAGAACGTATTCCTTGAATACAGATTGGCGAGTCGTCAATCATTTATGAACTGGCTTTCAAGCCTTGCATCTACTTTTATCTTTTGCTGGAAGCAAAACCCAAAAGTAGATGCAGCTACGCAACGTGTTGCTCCGCGCACACACCTAATTTATGAGCGATCATAAATTAGGTGTGTGAAGAAATCTTTAGTGATGTAGTCTGCAAGGCATTATATCTAAAAGAAAGGAGAGGTTTTATGAAATGGGCTATTATTGAAAAGAAAATTAAGCAAGAATGTAAAACACAGCACAAAAGTTCTGAATATATACAAAAGTACCTTGCCTATGCAAAGAGATTATTTGATAATAACCTACCGATTATTTCTTCTCCGGAACATTTTTCTTTGCTTGTAGGATTAGAACATCAATATGTTTGTAATATGGCTTATGCCTCTAAAAGATTTTATAGACACTTCTCTATTCCAAAAAGCAATGGAAAGACAAGAGATATAGATGAACCTCTACCGGATTTGAAATTTGTTCAATCGTGGATTCTTAAAAATATACTTGAAAAATGCCCTGTTAGTCCTTATGCTAAAGCTTATATAAAAGGACGCACATTAAAACACAATGCAAGATTCCATAGAGCGCAAAAGATTGTAGTAACAATGGATATTAAGGATTTCTTTCCTTCTATTTCTATTATAGACGTTACAACTATTTTTGAAAACATGGGATACTTGCATGATCTTGCGTGATTCTTGGCTTATTTATGTTGTTTAAATGACACTTTACCGCAGGGAGCTCCTACTAGTCCATATCTTTCCAACCTAAGACTGATTTCTTTGGATGAAAAAATTAGTAAATACACTTCTTCGAAGAGTATACGATACACTCGCTACGCAGATGATTTGACTTTCTCAGGTGATTTAAATCCTCACCATCTTATCAATGATATAAGCAAAATGATATTCAATGAAGGATTTTCAATCAACCCTGAGAAAACAAGAGTTGCAAGAGAGAATGCTCGGCAAGAAGTTACCGGAATCGTAGTGAACTCGCATATGCAGCTTTCTAAAGAAAAAAGAAAGCAGATTCGACAGCAAGTTTATTATATAAAGAAATTTGGTTTAGAGTCACATTTAGAGCATATTGGTGAAAATCGTGCTCATTATTTGAATCACCTATTAGGTCAAATAAACTTTGCGCTTTTTATTAATCCGAAAGACGATGAAATGAAACAATATTTTGATATAATAAGAATTATTATGAATAATCAAAACGAATAGTTATTATCTGCCTATCGTAAAACAGCGATAGGCGGATTTTTTATGTGCGATTTTAAAATTCGTATAGTCGCAGTTTGTTTCTCCTTTTGCTAAACTTTAGGCATAAGGAGGTGCTGACTATGGCACGGTTTATAGAAGAATTTTATTATGGAAATATTGATCCGCAGGCACGAAGTACAAAGCAAAATAAGACGGTGCAAAAGGAAATGGCAGTTCTTACAAAGACCGAAGAACTGCTGACAAATGCCCTGACAGACGAGCCGAAGAAGTGGTTTTTAGACTTCGCAAATGCGTGGAGTGTCGTCAATGGTGAATCAAATCTTGACAGTTTTATTATGGGTTTTCGCCTCGGCGCCAACTTTGCATACGATGCTTTTATCTCAACCGAAACGCCCTTCGAGGATTTGTTAAAGGAATAAAATCAATTCAAAAAGCACAGCAGATAGAATGAAAACTCTGTCCGCTGTGCTTCTTTTTGTTTATGGGGAGAATGTCTGTATCATCTTAGCGAGCAGACTGTTTATACTCCAGCTTTCGTAAAACAGTACTCGTTAGGGACACCCTAATACCCGCCTGCAATTTTCAAAATCGCACATTCGCAAAAATAAACCTCCTTTGGTACAATCAAAGCATCAAAGGAGGTTTTGCTATATGAAAACATTATTCGAACAACTCGGCGGAACGTACACATTGCAGGGCGACTACCGCTTGCCAAACCTAACCGTGGAAGAAACTGACACCCGCCCGATCGGCGTATGGGGTCAGCGCCGCCAGCACTACCTGAAGCACCACCGCAAAGTCTTATATTACAATTTACTAAATTCCGGCACGCTCCACTCTCAGCTCGCCGTCATCGAAGAACAAGCACAAGACCTCTTTTTTCGACTCGTAAAAGAATACGCCGAAAAAGAAGGCATCACCGAACAACTCAAAGCCACCGACCAGATGAAATGGGTGCAGAAGATGAACAACATCCGAAAGCGTGTAACCGAAACAGTCTATTCCAATC
>JAGBUH010000122.1 GCA_017630915.1 Clostridia bacterium | reverse complement strand
GCTTTACTACTACGAAAACGGTAACGGCACAGAAAAAGGTCTTGTATACTGCGATGGTGCATATTACTTCACTCAATTCAAGGGCGAAGTTGTAAGAAACCAAGAGTTCTATGCATGGCAAACCAACTGCGACCTTCCCACAGGTATGTATGAATTCGGCGTTGACGGTAAGATGCTTAACGGTATCGTAGAAAAAGACGGCGAACTTTACTACTATGAAAACGGCAGAGGCGCAGAAAAGGGCTTGTTCGAATATGAGGGTGGATATTACTACTCCGAATATGCAGGCAAACTCAGAACCAACGAATATTTCTATGCATGGAATACCAACTGCGACCTACCCGCAGGAATGTATGAATTCGGTGCCGACGGCAAGATGCTTGACGGAATCGTAGAAAAGAACGGCGAACTTTATTACTACGAAAACGGTAACGGAGTTGAAAAGGGACTTATCTACGTTGACGGATATTACTACTTCTCGCAAGCAAGCGGTAAGTTGGTAACCAACCAAGACTTCTACGTTTATAACGCAAACGGCTTGCTCGTCGAAACAACCTACACATTTGACGTAAACGGTAGAATTGTGGGTTAAGATTTAATAGGTTTAAATTCATTAAAAAATAAGGCGGCAGAGATGCCGTCTTGTTTTTTGCCGTGAAACTGTGTAAAATTAAATTTTTTGATTTTTCATTCTTGTTGAAAAAAACGTTTATTGTGCTATAATACATACAATATCCAAAATATTTTTCCCGAAAGGATAGTATTATGGCACGTAATATTGATTCCGCATCTGCAAAGAAAACAATAAAGGCTCACAAGGAGTTTCTTCGTTATATCGATGAAATTTGCGTTTGCGCCGACAAAAATGCCTCCGAAATATCCCAATTGGCGGAAGCACTGGTTAAACACGACGCCGAACAAGCACTTAAAGATATTCCCGTTGAAGAATTGAACAGGGAAAAGAAGGGTTTTCGTATAAAAACGCTTCGGGATAACGGCTTTAATACGATTGCCGATATTGAAAAAGCAACTGCGTCTTCTCTTTCGAAAATCGGAGGGATAAGTCCCGAGGCTGCCATGGCGATTAAACGCGCGTCTTCGGAAATTGCCAAGCTTTCGTCGAAGACTGTGCATCTTAAACTCAGTGCGGATAACAAAAGTCAAGCGGCGACCGCCCTTGTTTGTGCGATTTCCAAATATATAAATCTCTTGCCCGTGGCAGAAGAATGCAAGCATCTTTCAGCAAATAAAAAAGAAATTCTTTCTGCAATAAAGGAAAGTACGCCTCTTTCCTCGGGACTAAAATGGTTTTTCACGTCGAAGACAAAGAAAGAACAAGCCGAAAAAAGTTATGCCTATTTGTATGAAGCGGAGATTGGCGATTACGGTGTAAAAGCCAACGAGTGCATAACGCAATATCAAAGCATAATCGAACAATCAAAAGAACTCTCGTGGGCACACTTTACCTCCGATTCGGTTGCATTTTTCAATGTTTTGGAGGAACTTGCCCCCAAGTTTATCCAAGCGGACACCACCGTATACGGTCTGCCCGAGGAGTTGGCGCGCGCTATTCAAGACGAACCTATTCATGACGAAGGACTTAAATGCACGTTAAGACGGTATCAGGAATGGGGCGTTAAATATGCGCTTCATCAAAAAAGAGTGCTTTTAGGTGACGAAATGGGGCTTGGCAAAACCATTCAGGCAATCGCCGTAATGGTTTCGCTTAGAAATACGGGCGGAAATCATTTTGTGGTGGTTTGTCCTGCCAGTGTAATCACCAACTGGTGCAGGGAAATCGAAAAAATGAGCGACCTTCCCGTCACTCGCGTGCACGGATCTAACCGTGCCGAATCGCTTCAATATTGGAAAGAAAACGGCGGTGTTGCGGTTACCACCTATGAAACTACCGAGCATTTTACCTTGGGCGAAAAGTTTAAGTTTTCTATGTTAGTGGTTGACGAGGCGCATTATATTAAAAACCCCGAGGCACAGCGCAGTAAAAACGTTAGAAATATCTGCACCCATGCGCAGAATATTCTGTTTATGACGGGTACTGCCCTTGAAAACCGCGTGTCTGAAATGGTTTCGCTTATGGAGGTTTTAAGTCCTAATATTGCAAACGGCGTTCGCGGAATGGAATTTTTGTCCTCCGCGCCCGAATTCCGAGAGAAAATTGCGCCGGTTTATTATC
>JAGBUH010000121.1 GCA_017630915.1 Clostridia bacterium | reverse complement strand
GACCACCGAATACGAAGGCGGCAGACACGACAAACGTGTAAGCATGTTGGAAGACTAATATCCCCCAAAAATTCGCTTTGCTCATTTTCGGGGACCCCGACTTTACCCCGATAGTTTCTCGAACGAAAACACTTGTTTTAATTCGGTTATTTCGTGAGGTTCGTGCACTCGCGTCAAGTTTGTGCGCGTCGCTCATAACCCCTAAAAATCTCCGATTTTCAGGGAACCCTATTTCGCGACTTGTCCAAACTTGCGAACCTCCAAGGTATAAAAATCAAGGCACCTGTCCTTGATTTTTATGTTTTTATTCATCGTATTCCACCGATTACGAAGGCGGCAGACACGACAAACGTGTCGCGATGTTGGAAGATTAGTTGTTCTGTCATCCTGAGCGTAGCAAGGCAAAGCCTTGTGCAGTCGCTGTCATCCTGAGCGTAGCAAGGCAAAGCCTTGCGAAGTCGCTGTCATCCTGAGCGTAGCAAGGCAAAGCCTTGCGAAGTCGAAGGATATACGCACTAATAATGAAAAATGAATAATTGTGGAGGATTTTTGCCCGTAACGGCAAAAATCTTCTTTTTTTATCATATAACGCCGTCTGCGACGGCAACACCAATTAACACCTCAAGAATCTGCGATTCTCGGTGCCACCTCATCCACCGACTCCGTCGGTCCCCCTTCCCCTCAAGGGGAAGGCACAATGTTGCGTTAACCTAATATATGGCTTCCCCTCGAGGGGAAGCTGTCATCGAGCGAAGCGAAGATGACTGATGAGGTGTAGGCGTTTGCAAAACGCCGTTTACAATAAACATTGAATTTTGTCACAGACAAAATTCTTTCCGCAATTATTCATTTTTCATTTTTCATTATTCATTATTCATTGATTATCATTTCGGTTGGGAAACCTTACAGTATAGTTGCAAAGTCGCAAGGCACAAAAAAGAAAAAAATCGTTCAAACCCCTTGACTTTTGGGGAAAAATCTGTTAGAATGTCCTTACCTCTGTTGTTCGAGGTCTTTTTGTTATGCATTGGGTTTTCGATTTCCACCCGATGATGACGGACAACCCCGACGATTCAGAGGGAGGTAACATTTTTATATGGAGGTGCCGAAAAATATGGCGGGTAAAGAAAAAAGAGTCAAAGTAACTCTCGTTTGCTCCGAATGCAAACAAAGAAACTATGACACGGCAAAGAATAAGAGCAATACCCCCGATCGTCTTGAGATGAACAAGTATTGCCGTTTCTGCCGCAAGCACACTCTTCACAAGGAAAGCAAATAAGGAGGGCGTGATAATGAAAAACATTTTTAAATCGCTTGCCCTTGTTCTTGCTATCGTTCTTGCGATGACACTTTCCCTTTCTGTTCTTGCAGAAGATTCGAGCGATGTCGCAACCGAATCTGTCGTTGAATCTGCTGCGGAATCTGTTGCTGAATCTGCAACCGAATCTGCAACCGAATCTTCTTCCGACGCTTCTTCCGAAGCATCGAGCGAAGCAAGTGCAGTAACCGAAAGTTCTTCGACAACCACTACCGGTTCCACCGATTCGACTAACAAGTCCGAACCGCAAGAAACCGCAAAGAACTTCCCTTGGGCAAGAGTGATTACTCTTATCGTAATCGTTGTACTCTGCGTTGTTGCATGGGTACTCACCAAGACCGAAACAGCAATCGGTCAAAAAATTAAAAAGTTCTTTAAAGAATATTGGAGCGAAATCAAGAAGATTTCTTGGAGTTCTCCTAAGGACACCGCGAAGGCTACGGGCATCGTTCTCGTATTCCTTATCGTATCGGCTGTCGCTATCGGCGTGCTCGACCTCGCTTTCACCAAGATTATTCAACTTATCGCAGAAATCTTTAATTAAAGGAACGGTTCATTATGGGTTTACCACAGGAAAGCACACCGCTTTGGTATGTTGTTCATACCTATTCGGGTTATGAAAACAAGGTTGCCACGAACATCGAAAAAATCGTGGAAAACCGCGGTCTTGAAGACCTCATTCTCGCGGTAAACGTGCCTGTCGAAAAGGTTGTCGAAACCACCGACAAGGGCGAAAAGGAAATCGAAAGAAAACTGTTCCCCAGTTACGTTCTCGTTAAGATGGTCATGAACGATGAAACATGGCACATCATTCGCAACACCACCGGCGTTACCGGCTTTGTCGGCCCCGGATCGCGTCCCGTTCCGCTTTCGGATGAGGAAGTCGAAAGAATGGGTGTTGAAGTCAGAACAATTGAAATCAAGTTCGCCGTGGGCGACAACGTTCGTATTATGGACGGCCCGTTGTCCGGTTTTATCGGCTTGGTCGAAGAAATCTCGCCCGATTTGAAGACGGTCAAGGTTGTAGCTTCCCTCTTCGGTCGTGAAACCAAGGTTGAACTTAACAGCAACCAAGTTGCTGCTATCGAAGAATAATTAACTAATGATGCCGTTTCGGTAATTGCCAATCGGAACGGTGACACGTCATGCGGCACATCACCGCGGACAAAGTGGGAGGGACTCGATCCCGAAATCAAAAATACCACATGGAGGTGCTTATTTACTATGGCAAAGAAAGTTGTCGGCTATATCAAGCTTCAAATCCCCGCAGGTAAAGCTACTCCCCAACCCCCTATCGGTCCGGCTCTCGGTCAATACGGTGTAGCAATACCTATGTTTACCAAAGAATTCAACGAACGTACCAAGAATGACATCGGTCTTATCATTCCCGTTGTTATCACCGTTTACGCGGACAGAACGTTCAGCTTCATCACCAAGACTCCCCCCGCAGCAGTTCTTATTAAGAAGGCATGCGGTATCGAAAAGGGTTCCGGCGTTCCCCAATCCAACAAAGTGGCTCAGATCACTAAGGAACAGGTTAGAAAAATCGCTGAAACCAAGATGCCCGACCTCAACGCAGCAAGTATCGAAGCAGCTATGAGCATGGTTGCAGGTACTGCACGCAGCATGGGCGTCGTAGTTGTTGACTAAGGAGGGTTTTGACGATGAAAAGAGGAAAGAATTATAACGCAGCAGCTGCTGCTATCGACAAAGCGAAACTTTATGACAGTTCCGAAGCACTTGGTTTAGTTTGCGAACTCTCCAAGGCAAAATTCGACGAAACTGTTGAAGTTCACGTTCGTTTGGGCGTTGACTCCCGTCACGCAGACCAACAGGTTAGAGGCGCAATCGTTCTCCCCAACGGTACCGGTAAAACCGTTCGTACCCTCGTTATCGCGAAGGGCGACAAGGCTGATGCCGCTACCGCAGCAGGCGCAGATTACGTTGGCGCAGAAGAATACATCCAAAAGATTCAGTCTGAAAACTGGTTCGATTTCGATGTACTCATCACTTCTCCCGACATGATGGGTCTTGTTGGTAGACTTGGTAAGGTTTTAGGTCCTAAGGGCTTGATGCCTAACCCCAAGGCTGGTACCGTTACTCCCGACGTTGCTAAGGCAGTTGCCGAAGCAAAAGCAGGTAAGATTGAATACCGTCTTGACAAAACCAACATCATCCACTGCCCCATCGGTAAAGTAAGCTTCGGCGCTGAAAAGTTGGCTGAAAACTTCAATACCCTTTTGGGTGCTATCATTAAGGCTAAACCCGCAGCAGCAAAAGGTCAGTACATTAAGTCCTGCGTAATTGCTTCTACCATGGGCCCCGGTCTTAAAATCAACTCTGCAAAAATCGACGCTTAATCATTGATTCAGAGTTAGAAAAATGTTTTTTTCAGAACGCGGTTTATTCCGCGTTCTTTTTTTGTGGTTTTATTGTTTTTTTATTTTCGTCAAGGGACTTTTTGAAAAAAGTCCCTTAACAATCCCAAAAAACTTTTAATTTTAAATATCTAATCATGAAAAAGTTTAAGGGGTTCAAAGGGGAATTTTTTCAAAAATCCCCTTTGTCAGTTAAACTCCTCGTACCCCCTCGACAATGCGGCTTCTATAAACTCGTCGGTGTCGAAAGAAGTCATTGTGCCGTCAACGTCGTCAATCGGAGTGTCGTTGCGGTAATTGCCGTTTAGCACCTTGATTGCATTTTCAACCTTAATCAGCCAATCGAACGTCGCCCAGCCGTTGCTTTTTAGGTAATCCGATTCCTCGGCGCGTTCGAAACAGAGTTTGATTTTATCCATCGGGATTTTTGATACCAACTTCGCGATTGCTTTCTTTTGGGTATTCGAGAGAATCTCGATTTTCGGATATGAGCGGCAGATGTTGCTGTATAGCGATTGCACTTCCGTGCAATCGCGTTCAACTGCGACAGCAGTTGACTGTTCTTGTTCTTGTTCTTGTTTTTGTTCTTGT
>JAGBUH010000120.1 GCA_017630915.1 Clostridia bacterium | reverse complement strand
TTTGCGATGATTTATGGAGTGGTTTCGTATTTGCTCACTCGTGAAATTTTATTACCAAGTGTAATATACTACGTGTCCCAATACTTGTTTGCATTATTTTCCACTTTGATTTTAGATGTTCCCATAGGTATGATCGGAGGCATAGCTGTTGTTTTTTCTGTGATTTTTGCATACATCACAAAAGGAATCATATTTCTGAAAAACAAACGCAAATCCGCACAAAAATGAGTTATACCTTACTTGTAACGAAATAAGACAAAACTACCCGAAAAAGAGTTTTAACCTTTCTTCGGGTAGTTGTTTTTTATATTAAAAATTTTTGGGAGTCTAAGAACCCTTTTTATAAAAAGGGTTCTTGGAGAAATCCTCGTTATCTCGCCTTCGTTGCGATTTCGGTAACGAACTTCGAAAGCATATCGTTTATCGCCATAGAGCCGAGGTCTTCGCCCTTGCGGTTACGGATAGATGCTTTGCCTTCGGCTTGTTCCTTCGCGCCGACGATCACCATATAGGGAATCTTTTCAAGCTGAGCTTCGCGGATACGTTTGCCCATGGTTTCGTTACGGTCGTCGAGGCGAACGCGGATTCCGCCTGCCGTCATTGCCTTTGCAACCTCTGCGGCATAGCCGTTCATGTCGGCATTAACGGGAATAACGGTAACCTGTGTGGGTGAGAGCCACATCGGGAGCGCGCCTGCATATTTTTCGAGCAAGAGCGCGAGTGTTCTTTCGTAACAACCCATGCTTGTACGGTGGATGATATAGGGGTTGACAAGTTTGTTTTCGCTGTCAACATATTCCATACCGAATTTCTTCGCGAGGAGCATATCTATTTGGATAGTTACGATAGTATCTTCCTTGCCGAATACGTTCTTGCATTGGATATCGAGCTTCGGACCGTAGAACGCCGCTTCGTCGATACCGATTTCGTATTTTATGCCGAGATTGTCGAGCAATCTGCCCATAATTTCCTGAGCTTCGTTCCATTGTTCAGGCGTACCTTCGTATTTGTCGGTGCGCTTGGGGTCCCATTGAGAGAATCTGAAAGTACAGTCTTCCCAAAGTCCCAAAGTTTCCAAACAGTATTGAGCAAGTTCGACACAACCCTTGAATTCTTCTTCCAACTGGTCGGGACGGAGAACAAGGTGACCCTCGGAAATGGTGAACTGACGAACGCGGATAAGACCGTGCATTTCGCCGCTGTCTTCATTACGGAAAAGGGTGCTCGTTTCGCCCAAACGCATGGGAAGGTCGCGGTAGGAACGGCGTTTGTTCAAGAAAACTTGGTATTGGAACGGGCAGGTCATAGGACGGAGTGCAAAACATTCCTTTGTTTCGTCTTCGGCATCGCCCATGATGAACATACCGTCGCGGTAGTGGTCCCAGTGTCCCGAAATTTTGTAAAGTTCGCGCTTCGCCATAAGCGGAGTTTTGGTGAGCAGGTATCCCCTGCTTTGTTCGACGTCTTCGATCCATCTTTGCATAAGTTGGATAACTCTTGCGCCCTTGGGCATCAATATCGGCAAACCTTGACCGATAACGTCAACGGTGGTGAAGTATTCGAGTTCTCTGCCTATCTTATTGTGGTCGCGTTTGCGCGCTTCTTCGAGTTGGGTGATATATTGGTTCAATTCGTCTTTGCTCGGATATGCCGCGCCGTAAACACGTTGAAGTTGCTTGTTGTTTTGGTCGCCCTTCCAGTATGCGCCGGTGCATTGCATAAGTTTGATTGCCTTGACAGCACCCGTCGAGAAAAGGTGAGGACCTGCGCAGAGGTCAACAAATTCGCCTTGACGGTAGAAGCTGATAATCGCATCTTCGGGAAGTTCGTTGATGAGTTGAACCTTGTAGGGTTCGTCCTTTTCTTCCATAAACGCGATTGCCTCATTACGAGGAAGTTCAAAACGTTCGATAAGAAGATTTTCTTTTACAATCTTCTTCATTTCGTCTTCTAACTTCTTCAAAACTTCGGGAGTGAAGGGCACTTCGCTGTCGAAGTCATAGTAAAAACCGTTCTCAACAGCAGGGCCGATAGTCAATTTGGTTTCGGGATAGAGGCGTTTTACCGCTTGTGCGAGGATATGCGCCGCGGTATGACGGAAGACCTGCTTGCCCTCTGCCTGTTCAAAAGTTAAAAGTTCGATTTCGTCGCCGTCGTTGATATTTGTGCTAAGCGCACATACGTTGCCGTTTACCTTTGCGGCGATAACAGCGCGCGAGATAAGTTCGGCTTCTTTTGCCGCTTCGTAAACGGTATTAGCGTTTTCGACGTTAAATTCGTTTCCGTTAATAATTACTTTCATTTTTTGTCCTTTCCCGCGGTAATGGTCTTTTTTATTTAAACCATTTCTCCGCGTGGGTGTTATGTTATTTTTTATTATTACAAAAACAAAACCCCGACAGCATATCAACTGTCGGGGTGCAAAATCGATACGAATTTGCACGGTTCCACCCGTACTTTTATCTTAAAATATGCGTTTTTTTAATGCTAAGCAGGCGGTATTTGTTTCGCCGTTTCCTTTTCACGCTTCCAGCCGATGACGTGAATTCTCTGTCAGGGCGTATCAAAACAAACTTGTTCTGCTATCGTCGCATCTAATATTTAATATACCACTTTTTTGCGATTTGTCAACAGTTTTATCTGTTTTTACCTCTAAATGAACGGATATTCATCTGTCTTTCACGCGCTTTGTCGAGCGTACCGACAGGTACTTCGGGAAATCGCGGATGTGGACGGAAACCGCCTTCGTAAAGAAAAGGTCCGTTATATCCGATATCTTCCAAAAGACAGATAAGTTCGTCCCAGTCGATAAGACCGTTACCGCAGAAATAGTGCTTTTCGTCAACAAAATCGTAATCGCTCAAATGCACCGTGACGATTTTATCGCCCAA
>JAGBUH010000119.1 GCA_017630915.1 Clostridia bacterium | reverse complement strand
TGCTTCGGCGTCGGTCACCTTGGCATCGCGTATCTTAAAATTCATAACACTCTCCGTGATTCTATGTCAATTCTTCAAAAATCTGCTTTTGAACTATCGAGTCGGTTTACTTTTTTCTTTTAAAGAACAAAATAACACCGAAAAAGGCAGGTATAGCCATCAAAATAATCGCAACCACTCGCGCTTTTCCCTGCTGTTCGGGCGTGGGAAACATTTCAAGCGAACCGTTAATAAAATACAACAGCCCAATAACAAAAACTATGCAAATCAAAACCCATAAAATTATTCGAAGTGTTTTTTCAAACGTTTTCATGTTGTTACCTCATTTGATTTTCAACAATATTATCCATAAACCGCACTAAGCCATATATGAAAATACAAAAGAAAACGTCGGGAAATAAACCATAACGGTTAAAATGTCAATCAATATCCCTCTGACCGTCATCATTCCCTTGCGTTGTTTAATATACAGATATACCAAAAGCGCAGATAAAGCAAGAAAAATAACGCTTATTATAACTCCGATTGCGAATCTTGCCGAATAATCTGTAATCATCCCATAGGTAATGATTTGCAAACACATAAATCCAAAGGTAACAGCAGCAGCCGATACCGCGGATAAACAGAAAGAAATTGCCGAAGTCTTTATGGTGCAATTTTCATTAACGGATTTTTTAAATATAAGACAAAACAATGCGGTTAATATCAAAGCGATACCGAAATATACCAAGCAAAGCGTCCAACTGCTGCTAACAAACCAAAGCAACAACCGATACGTAGGTATGTCTGCACCGCCGATTATACCGATAGCGCCGTTCCGGTTCGTCCGATTGATTATTGCTATAAACGGTATAATCAACCCAAGAACCGTTGCAAAAATACCCGATGAAAGCGCTATTAAGGAAAACTTTTTAAGATTCATATCATCACCGCCTTGTTTGTATTATAATACAAACAATTCTTAAAACAATATACATAAAAAACAAAGCATTCAACACGATTGTTTCTTCGCCAAAAATTTCCGATACATGTTTATAAAGAAAGTGCGCTATTGAATCAGTTAAAGGTATCGACAATAACGTTAAATTTGCAAGAACATTAAGTATGGATTTTGTTAGGGTTTTGGGTTTCATGAAAAAATAATAAACGGTGTAAAATAAATCCAACTCATAAAAAACAACAAAACCGCCGAGGATTAAGATTATAACTGACATAAATCCTACCAATTTATCATCGGGATAGTTTTGTACATCATGATTATAAGATGAAATCGCACTTACAATAAAAAATATTACAGTAATTAAAATCAACAGCGAAAAGATACCAATAATTATTTTCTTTTTCATATCATCACCGCCTTGGATTTTTCTTGCTTTTTAAAAGTATAACATACAAATGTGAATAAATCAACGGCTATGCCGTTGTATTTCATCACGGCGTAGCCGTGTATGGAATCCACCGCAGGTGGTATGGAATCCGCCGTAGGCGGCATGGAATCCACCGCAGGTGGCATGGAATCCACCGCAGGTGGCATGGAATCCGCCGCAGGCGGCATGGAATCCACCGCAGGTGGCATGGAATCAATCCGAAGGGAAAAATGCAAGACTTCGTCTTGATTCCATACCGTTCGCAACGCGAACGGATT
This sequence comes from Clostridia bacterium, assembly GCA_017630915.1. Lineage (GTDB taxonomy): Bacteria > Bacillota > Clostridia > Oscillospirales > CAG-382 > Coliplasma. The sequence goes on along the minus strand of JAGBUH010000119.1, from coordinate 1,251 downwards.
CTATACTCGCTAACGCGAGATGACATACCAATCCTTCGGATTGGATAAAACAAAAAGCACTGCGATTGCAGTGCTTTTGTCATTCGTGTCCGAAAAAGAACCGGTCTGAAAACCTGATTTTCTTTAGTTTACATGTTGCAATTTTTCAATGGCGGATTTTTTTATTGCTGTTTCGCCGCCAAAATCCACACAGTATTTATAATAAGTGATTGCTGTTTCTTTTTCTTGCAATTTTTCATAAACTTCGCCTAATTTATAATGGACAATAAGTTTCCCTAAATTATCAAGTTTTGGGAAAGTTCGTTGGAGCATACTTAAATTATACATTTCAACTGTTTTATAATCGCCCATTACCATTGCACGATCACTTTTTAAGATAGCATCAACTAAACTCTTAGATATAATATCTAATTTTTGTTTTTGTATCTCATTAAAAAGCATTTCTGCTTCCTCTTTTTTGTCATAGGAAAACAAAAAGGAAGTTTTAAAAAGATTAGCAAATGTTTTCTTATTTTCGCTTGCAACAAAAATCATTTCGTCAACAGTTTCAAGAGTTTTTTCTCTTTGATCTAACGAATCATAAGCAATCGCAACCAACTGTAAAACCTCTATACTCGGTTTCTTAATAATTAAATTATCCGAGTTTTTTAAAAGTTCGTAGTGCTCAATAAAATCAGCAGGTTTTAATTCGTTGCGAACAAGTTTGTTTCCTAAATTTATTAACTTTCCCTTTCCCTCAGCATATCTTCCCCAAAAGATAATAAGAGGACAAAGCGAAAATACAATAACGCCTAATGTTAACAAGAAATTTTCATTAATGCCTATACTATTAAAAACAGCCCATAAAACAATAGCAATACTTCCCAAAAGAAAATAGCATATCGCCATTACCAATATTTTTCTAAAACTCTTTTTCGTTAAAAACATAAAATCACCGCCTTGGGTGCATTATAGCATAAATGTAGAAATAAATCAAGGCGTAAGCCTTGCATGTTATCCGACGAAGTCGGTATGTAATCATTTTCGCAAGAAAATGTATGGAATCAATCCGAAGAAAATACACCTGCGGTGATGCCATACACGCTACGCGTGATTACATACGCCTTGCGGCGATTACATACCAATCCTTCGGATTGGATAAAACAAAAAGCACTGCGAATGCAGTGCTTTTGTTTTGGTGCCTCCGATCGGAATTGAACCAATGACACGGAGATTTTCAGTCTCCTGCTCTACCAACTGAGCTACAGAGGC
>JAGBUH010000118.1 GCA_017630915.1 Clostridia bacterium | reverse complement strand
CCGAAGGCAAGGGCTGGTGGCAGGGTGCTTCGAGCACGGTTCTAAAAGAACACCTTAAAAACGGCGGTGTGGCTATCGGTCACATTCCCAACCACTTTATCGCGATTGTCGGCTATGACGAAGCGACGAACAAATTCCACGTTCGCGACAGTTATCCTCTCGCGAGCAGAGGTACAAGTGCCAACAACGGTGATGTTTGGCTTACCCAAGCCCACATGAGCAAGGGCAACTATTTGCTCGACTGGTTCTGCTTGGTTTCGGCTAACGAAAAGGGAACTCTCGGCAGTTTGATCGAACAGGCAAAAGAAAAACGTTATTACGATTTCGATGAAACTTCGATCGAAACCTTCCGCACCGCGTATGCAAACGCAATCGCTGTGTATAATTCCGCAAGTTCGAGCGACGACGATTACGCTTCGGCTGAAAACGCGCTCGAAGCGGCTATGAATGCATCTAACGCGATTTCTGTCGGCAAGACATATACAGCAACTCCTAACGGCAGAACCGATATTTTCAAAGACGACGGCGTAAAACTCACCGACGGCAAAAAGGGCTCGGTTGCAGGTAATACCGAGGCGTTTTCCGGTTTGGCTAACGGTGCTGCTTCTTACGTGACTGTTGATTTGGGCGCAAACCCGAAGGCGTACAACAATTTCCGCGTTTATACTTCGGTTAACGCAAATTGGGGAATCAACCTTCCCGATTCGGTTAAGGTTTCGGTTTCTGCCGACGGCAACAGCTATACCGAGGTTGCTTCGAAGTTTGTTTCTTGGGGTGTTGCCAAAGAAGGCGACTGGACCTCTTACGTTCTCAATTTACAGAGCGATTCTGACAGAACAGAACGCTACGTAAAGTTTGAAATCACCCCCAAAACGGGACACGTTTGGCTCGAAGAGGTCGAAGTACGTTCGGGCAAAAATATTGACGTGAACAGCGTTTATTTCACCGACGTGAACAAGAGAATTTCGGCAGGTGAATGTAACGTGTTCACTCCCTCGTTCTCTCCGCTTACCGTTTCGGGCGTTAACTATATGTTCACCGCTAACGTTATCGTAAAATGGAGCGCTTCCGACAACGCATACGTTGTTAAAAACGTTTGGTACGGCACCGCAATCGGTGAAGAACTTACTCTTGCCGATGACGAATTGCTTATCTGTGCACACGATTGGGAAAGCGGAAATTACGATGACATCGTTTACGGTAGCGCAACCAACTACGCGATGATCGGAAAATTGAAGGAAGGCGACTTTGTTTATCTTGACGGCATTGACGTCGCAAAAGGCGAGATGAGCCCTGCTTCTTATGCGACTATCGTTAAAAATTCCGCAGAGGAAGACGAGGAAGACGAACCTGTTGTTGATCCCTCGATCCCGACGGTTAACGATAACCTTGCGATTGGCAAAAACTATGTAACCTCCGATATTTATGCTTCCAACGGTACAATTTTGTATCCCGATGAAGACGGTGTTTCGCTTACTGACGGCAAAACCGCGGCAAACGACGCGCAATTCAGCGATATCGCGTTCGTCGGCTTTAATAAGAATAGCGCAGATTACCAAGCAAACGGATATTCTTTTGTAACTGTTGACCTCGAAAACGTTTGCACGATTAACAAAGTGGTTGCAAACGTCGCTTCCTCCTATCACGATTCGGTGGGCATCAATGCGCCTTCGTTGATTGAGGTTTATGTTTCTAACGATAATAAAAACTTTGCAAAAGCAGGTGCAGTAATACCTGCCGACGACAATAGAACAAGTGCTATTGCGGCTACGATCACACTCGGTATGCCGGTTAATGCAAGATACGTTCAGTTCAGATTTTATGCGAGCGCAAGTTGGATATTCGTAACTGAGGTTGAAATATACGGCGGTGGAAACGCTGTTATGCTCGGTGACGTGAATGACGACAAAAAGGTTGATTCTGTTGACTATTTGCTCGTAAAACGCGCATGCTTCAAGACTTATGAACTCAATAGTGACGAAACTTTACGCGCCGACGTTAATGTCGATAAGAAAATCGATTCTACCGACTACTTGTTGGTAAAACGTATCGCGTTCGGCACTTACGTTGCTAAGCCTGTTGTTCCCGATGAGATTATCCCCGAGGAGCCCGAGATTGAAAATCCGACGATTCCCGAAGAACCCGAGGACGATACTCCTTCGGTTCCCGAAGTTGAAATTCCCGATATTTCCAAGGATGCAACATATACCAACGTTGCGTTGAATAAAACATACAGCAAATCCAACCTTCATCCCGTAGATAATCCCTCGTACCCCGACGAAAATAACAAGACGATGACCGACGGCGTACGTGCTTCGAGTACCGCGAACTATTCCGACGCGGCGTTTATGGCTTTCAGCAGATCGAGTTTCGATTACAATGCGAACGGATATTCCTCGATTACCGTTGACCTCGGCGGTTTGCATTACGTTGACAAATTCGTTGTATCTTCCGCAACTGCGAAGTTCAGCAAATACGGTATCGATGCTCCTGCTTACGTTTGGATTTATGTTTCCAACGACGGCAACGAATGGTACAGAGTCGGCACAACCACTCCTGCGGACACTACAAGTTCGAGCACCATCGATTGTGTGCTCAAACTCAGCAAAGCCGTTTCCGCAAAATATATTCAATACCGCATCTGCTGTAATGCAGGCGGTTGGATGTTCCTGAGCGAAGTCGAAGCATTCGGTGTCAAAGCCGAACAAGCGGTATCTTATCCCAAAATAACCCCCGACAAGAAGATTCTTTTTGTCGGTAACAGCACTACTTTCTTCTTCAATATCCCCGACAAGTTGTTCTTCCTCGCCCAAGCGGAAGGTATCGAACTCGACGTTGAATATTGCTGCGGCGGCGGTGCATACTTGTATCACTACGCCGATTCTACAACCGCTCTCGGCAAACTTTTCAGAACAAAACTCGCGCTTAAAGATTACGATTACGTAGTTCTTCAAGACAACGGTAACGCAAGTTACGAGGATTCGAAACCTGCGCTCGATATTTTGGTTCCGCTTATCGAACAAGCAGGCGCGGAGGTGGTTCTCTACAAGCGCTATTCGTCGAACAGCGACCCGAGCCAACGCCCTGCCAGTGCATACAGACACGAAGTCAACTATTCTCAGTTGGCGGCAACATTTGGTGTCGATAAGGTTGCTCCCGCGGCGGATGCATTCCTCATCTGTACCGAAAAATATCCTTCGATTAACCTTTATCACACCGATAATTCTCACCACAACGCTACGGCTGCATATCTTGTTGCTTGTGTTTTTGCGATTACCTATCTCGATATGGATATAACCAATAACACCTATACAGCAGGTCTTGATACCGCAACCGCAAATGCGCTCAAAGAATGTGCAAAGATTGCCTGCTCACAGGGTTACAATTATAATAAATAGTGTAATAAATAATTTTCACCCGTCTTATTTCGAGACGGGTGAATTTTTTGTATCGTAAATACGTTTTATCAATATCGCGCCTAACGGGAAAGCAAACAGACCGAGCAGTCCCATCAGTTTCAAGCCGATATACATCGAGGCGAGGGCGGCAATGGGAGAAAGTCCGATGAATTTTCCGATTATTTTCGGCTCGATTACTTGTCGGATAACGATTGTAATTGCATAGGTGATTAACAACCCGATACCAAGACCGTAATTTCCGATAATCAGCGCGATAATTCCCCAAGGAATGAGTACCGTGCCTGTTCCGAGAACGGGCAGCACGTCAACGAGCGAGATTACAAGCGCAAGAACGAATGAGTACTCGACATCTAAAAACATAAAAGCGAGTAACAGTTCGCCGAAAGTGATTAGGAACAAAAGTCCGTAGGCGCGAAGGTATTTACCGACGGCTTCGGCGAGTGTGTCGCGCGCCGATTTCAATAACGGGCGCGTCTTTTTCGGGAAAAGCGAAAGGAAAAAGTTGTTGATTCGTACTCGGTCGAGCGCGAAATAGTAGGTCGCGAAAATAACTACGATTGTTGCGAAAAGCGCTTTCGGGATAAACGCGGCGGCTGTGCCGACGAAGGATATTAGTGTGCCTGACATATTTTCGCCGAGCGAAATGAGCATATTCCATAACTCCTCATCGAGATTTGCGCGCATTTCCCAAAGCCGTTCGTGCAGGTCGACAAAGGGTATCATGTTGCATATTTTGTTAATCGTTTCGCGTGCGAAGTTTTCGTCGGTGCGGATTAGGGTGACGGTTTCCTTGATTCTTGCCGTGAGTTCGCTTATTTCGATGAAAATTTGGCGTGTTACCGCGTAAATCAGCATAATAATCGCGCCCGTCGCGAGCAAAACAACAAAGAGAACAACGCTTTTTTTCGGGAAGTTTTTGTGCGATTCGGAATATTTGACTATCGGGCGGAAACATTCGGCGAAAAGATAGGCGATGATAAAGGGAAGTACCGCGCCCCAAAGGTAATGAAAGAGGATATAAAGCAAGGCGATGCCGACGGATACGTAAAGGGTGACGACGGCGAATTTTTTGTAAGGCTCTTGCGGTAACATGGAAAATCCTCCCGAAAGTTTACGATTTGGGATTATTATATGCCGTTTTTGCTTAACAAATCCAAAAAACACTAAAATAAAAAGCAAAATTTGTGTTGACAACGGCAAAATGCTGTGATATAATAACCAAGCGCGATAAGTGAAAACCAAATATTATACGGAGAAGTCGCTTAGCTGGTCGAGGGCGCACGATTGGAAATCGTGTAACGGCTAACACCGTTCGTGGGTTCGAATCCCACCTTCTCCGCCAAAACAAAAGAACCACCAACGGTGGTTCTTTTGTTTTGCTCCGAAGGGATTCGAAGGGCGAGCAAAAACAGTCCGGGGGACTGTTTTTGCCGCCACGGGTTTGCGAAACGGAGGAAGCGAGAGTGCGGTGGAACCGCACGGCAAGCGACGGAGTTTGCAAAGAATCCCACCTTCTCCGCTAAAAAAAGTTGTGCAGAGCACGGCTTGTTTGTTTTGTAAGCAGGTATATACAAACGTACAATCGAAATAATGCAGTACCCTACTATAAACTTTTTTTATTTTGGAGGTACTATGAACACAAATTTTGAGATCGTCAACACAGGCACACATTATGTTCATCCTACGTCGGATAGAGAAACGCTTGTGGATGTACAGTTGTCTATCGTTCGAGAAAACAGCAGATATGGGCTATTATATACACCGCCCGAGAGAGAGCATCAGCATAAAAAGCGCCGAAAGTTGACAGTACCAATTATTTATGATAACTTGTTCTTCGAGGAAGTTAATTGTTCGTCATTTTTGATTGCGGTTATCGACGGAATGCAATGGTTATATAGGTTGGAAATGTTAGATACCGAAGCCGAAGATGAGGTGATTGCCGTAAAGCTGCTGTCGATGCCTTGTGACCGTATTTCAGTGAATAAAAAGCATTCGTTGTTTCATTTGCGGAACAATGGAAAAGAAAGCTTTTACGATCCCTGCGATGAAGATGAATTTCTCGTGTGTGACAATATTGAATATATTGATTGCAACTATTTTAGAGGCAATACAGAAAACACATCGGTGATTTGGGATGTTCTTCTCAAAAAAACGATAATAACCTTAAAAAAGGAAGATTTGTGCCAATATGTCGGTGCGTATCGACAAGGAGATGTTTTTAGGATAACTGGTTATGGCGACAATGACGAATCCACATATCAACAGCTTTTGTTTTACAGTTATCGTGGGCACGAATTATTTTTATCTCCAAAAGCCGAAAGAATTGTCCTGCATACAAAATTGGGGAGCGTGGAAAATCAAGTGGTTGGAATAGATATGTCTTGGGGGGATTGGGATTCTCCTGTTGATATAAATGAAATATGTAAGGAGAGATTATTATGACAAACGAACAAATATGGAAACAATATGAAGAGATTTACAAAGACCGAAGCGGAACGCTTGTAAAGGACGGAATCGTGTGCGAGGAGAAATATGCCGAGGCGAAGATACTGCTTTTTCTTAAAGAAGCAAATCAAACAAACAATGATTCTGACAACGATAATTTGGCAAATAATTTGTTTATTTACAAGCCTTGGGAAATGTGGCTTCGCGTTGCGGAATGGGTTTATGGCATTTCTAATACAAACAAGTATTGTGTTCCTGCTTATACCGAGCTCCAATCCAAAACACGCGAGGATAAACACGAAGAAATAAAGAAAATAGCAGTCATTAACATCAACAAGGCAGATGGAACGGGAACGCCTGATAAAAAAGATATCAACAAAAGACTGGTAGATGCACTCGAATCAAATCAAAACCTTTTGAAAGCGGAAATAGCTTTGTCAGAGCCTCGCATAATAATTTGCGGTGGTACATATTGGTATTTTCAGAAACTTTATAACCTTCCTGATATGAATGGTTACAAGGATTATATAACTGCCGATTTGGGCGAAAACAAAAATGTTCTTATAATCAATAGTTGCCATCCTGCCGCGCATGTTTCTTCGCTTATGTCTTATTACGGAATCACAAATATTTATCAGCAAGCGCTTAAAGAAGGTTGGCAACGGTAGAACAATTAAGAAACGTGTTTTGTCAACAAAAACCTCGCGGGAAACTAAAAGCAACGAACCTTCTTCGCTAAAAAGTCGTGCAGAGCACGGCTTTTTATTTTCAAAAGTGCGGGGTATAGGGGGGCAAAAAAAGAAAATTAAAAACAACTTTTTCACTTGCAATTTATATCGGCGTATAATATAATAGAGGTGATTAAGTATGGCGATTTTTGGCAGCATTTTTCTTGCTATGTTGGCGTCGCTTGGTGTTGCGCTTATGACGTTGGAGTTTATTCGGGCATACCGCGCAAAAAGAACCGAATTTATATGTCTTTGCTTCCGCGAGGAATTGCTGAACGATGACGAAAAGCCGGATATGCTTATCGTTTGCAAAACCGATGCGGAGGAAGAGGAGATTATCCGTCGGGTATGCGACGGCGAAAGCAGGAAAGTTTATATTAAAAGGTGGTAAAAGGTTTTGGGCGAGTTGTATCTTGACGGCGTAATTGAAGATATAATATATTCAAACGACGAAAACGGATACACCGTCTGTGTTATAAACTGCGGCGGCGAGCCGATAACCATTGTCGGAATCATGCCCTATATCGGTGAGGGCGAAACCATTCGTGTTCAGGGCGAATGGCAGGTTCATTCGACGTTCGGGCGTCAGTTCCGCGTTGATTATTTCGAAAAGAAACTGCCCACCACGTCGTCGGCGATACTTAAATATCTCGCGTCCGGTGCGATTAAAGGAATCGGACCTGTCACCGCGGAAAGAATTGTTGAACGCTTTGGCGAAGACACGCTTGACGTTATCGAAAACAATCCGCGTTGGCTTTGCGATATAAAGGGTATTTCCCCAAAACGCGCCGACGATATACATAAAAATTACGTCGAACAGTTCGGCATGCGAACGGTTATGATGTATTGTAACGAATTTTTCGGTCCTGCCCTGTCGGTCAAGATTTTCAAGGCTTACGGCTCGGCGGCGATAGATATTATAAAAACAACCCCCTACCGTCTTTGCGACGATATTACGGGAATCGGGTTTGAAAAGGCGGACAGAGTGGCGATGTCGCTCGGTTTTTCGCCCGATTGTCCCGAACGCGCCGATGCAGGTATCGTTCACACACTTAACGTTGCGGCGATGAACGGCGGTCATTGTTATCTTCCCGAAAGCGAGTTGCTTGAAGCGGCGTCGCGGATTTTGGGGGTGACTGACGAGGTTGCGAAGGCAGCCGCAAAGCGACTCTGTATGAACGAACGCCTTAAAAAGTTCTCGGTCGAGGATTGTGATGCGTATGCGCTTGCCGAGCTTTATTCGGCGGAGGTATATATTGCGGCAAAACTGCAATCGCTTTCCGAATTTAAGTTCCCCTACGTTTTGGAGGGGCTTGACGAGCAGATTGACGCGCTCGAAGAAAAATACAACATGAAATATGCGCCCGAACAGCGCGATGCCATAAGCTTTGCCTTGACAAGCGGTGTCAGCATTATCACGGGCGGGCCCGGAACGGGTAAAACTACTGTAATTAAAGCAATTCTTGATATATGCAATATCCTTAAATTCTCCTGCGTGCTTGCCGCACCGACGGGACGAGCCGCGAAGCGTATGTTTGAATCGTCGGGGAAAGAGGCGAAAACGATTCACCGTATGCTCGAAGCGAGTGTTTCGGACAACGGACATCACCATTTTTCACGCGATGAGGAAAACCCGATTTCGCAAAAGGTGATTATTATTGACGAAATGTCGATGGTGGACACCAACCTTATGTGCGCACTTTTAAAGGCGGTTAAATTGGGCAGTTACCTTATTCTTATCGGCGACCCCGACCAACTTCCGCCCGTAGGTGCAGGGAACTGTCTTAACGATATCATTTCGTCTGACAGATTCAACGTTGTACGGCTTAACAAAATCTTCCGTCAGGCAGAGCAAAGCCTTATCGTCATGAACGCCCACGCGATAAACAAGGGCGAAATGCCGACTCTTAATTCGAGGGATAACGATTTCTTCTTTGTCGAAAAAAACAACACCGACGAGGTGTTGGGGTTGATACTTTCTTTTGTTTCCGAAAGGCTTCCCAAACGTTACGATGCCAATCCGTTGGAGGACATTCAGGTTATCTCCTGCACACGAAAGGGAAGTCTTGGCACAAAGGAGTTAAACGCCGTTTTCCAAAATGTTCTTAACCCGAAAAACAATGCCAAAACCGAACGGAAATACGGTTCGGTCGTCTTCCGCGAGGGCGATAAGGTTATGCAGATTAAAAACGATTACGACCTTACTTGGAAACGCGGAAGCGAAGAAGGCACAGGTGTTTTCAACGGCGATATCGGTATTATTTCGGACATCGACGCACGTTCCGAAACGGTTACGGTTGATTTCGAGGGGCGTTTGACCGAATACGACTTTTCGCAGCTTGACGAACTTGAACACGCTTATGCGATAACCGCGCACAAAAGTCAGGGAAGCGAATACAAGATTGTTGTTATTCCTTCTTTTGATGCGCCGTTTCCGTTGATGACGAGGAATCTGCTTTATACGGCGGTTACGAGAGCGAAAAACATGGTGGTAATCGTGGGCT
>JAGBUH010000117.1 GCA_017630915.1 Clostridia bacterium | reverse complement strand
GCTCTGATTAATATTTGTTTACTTTCTTCTGGAAGTAAGATTTCGGATGTTGGCAAACAGGGCACATTTCGGGAGCTTTTTTGCCTACGTGGATATGACCGCAGTTGGTGCAGATCCAAACCTGAACTTCTTCGGAAACGAAGATGGTTTCGGTGTTAAGTTTTTCGAGAATTGCGCGGTATCTTTCTTCGTGTTCCTTTTCGATTGCGCCTACTGCTTCGAAGAGATATGCGATTCTGTCAAAGCCTTCTTCTTTTGCGGTCTTTGCGAAAGAAGCGTACATATCGGTCCATTCGTAGTTTTCGCCTTCTGCTGCATCGAGAAGGTTGGTAGCGGTATCGGGAACTTTACCGTCGTGAAGAAGCTTGAACCAAAGTTTTGCGTGTTCTTTTTCGTTACCTGCGGTTTCTTCGAAGATGTCGGCGATAACGGTGTAACCTGCTTTTCTTGCTTCGCTTGCATAGTAGGTGTACTTGTTACGCGCTTGGGATTCACCCGCGAAAGCGGTCATAAGATTCTGTTCTGTCTTGCTGCCTTTGAGTTCCATTGTGTGTTCTCCTTTTATTGTTAATTTTTTTGATTTAAGTTACATTCGGGACAGAGCCCGTAAAAAACCGTTTCATGTTTGATTAGCGTAAAACCGCTTTTTTCTTCGATAACCTTATCAAGCGAGGTGTCATAATCGGTATCGAAGAAGTCACAAAATTTTCCGCAGGTATTACAGCAAATATGATGATGCGGCGAGATATCGCCGTCAAACCTGTCGGGTGAGTTGGTAACCGAGATGCGACGGATTTGCCCCGATTCTGCCATGTGATTAAGGTTGCGGTAAACCGTACCAAGACTTAACCCCTGAACCGAGTCCGAGAGCATCAAATGCACTTCTTCGGCGGTCGGGTGCGTTTTCGTTCCGCGCACAGCGGAAAGTATCAACGACTTTTGCTTGGTGTTCCTTTCCTTAATCATAGCTAACTCCTTAATAGGAATAATTACTATTAAGAATTTAACATATACTTTTTTATTTGTCAAGAGGAAAATTATATTTTTCTTTACTTTTTTTATTTTAGATGATAAAATGAGTATATATTCATTAGGAGAAAAAGTAACGATGCCGTTTTTGCCTATTTTTGCAAATGAAATAGATTATCAGCCCGATTTTGTCATTGTTACGGGCGATGCTTATGTTGACCACCCCTCGTTTGGTACGGCGATTATTTCGCGTGTGCTCGAAGCCGAGGGTTATTCTGTTGCAATTATACCGCAACCCGACTATAAAAGCAAGACCGATTTTATGCGGTTTGGGAAGCCGAGATTGGCGTTTCTTGTCAATTCGGGTAATATTGATTCGATGGTCGCGCATTACACCGCGTCGAAAAAACGCCGTAATGACGATTATTATTCGGCAGGCGGAAAAATGGGAAACCGTCCCGACAGGGCGGTTATAGTATATTGTAACCGTATCCGCGAGGCATACGGCGACGTGCCGATAATCATCGGCGGGTTGGAGGCATCGACGCGCCGTTTCGCGCATTACGATTATTGGAGCGACTCCGTCAGACGAAGTGTGCTGGTTGACTCGCGCGCGGATATCCTCACCTACGGTATGGGTGAAAATATTTTAAGACGACTTGCATTTTTGCTTGATAAAGGTGTTCCAATAAAGAAGATTCGCGACGTAAGAGGTACTTGCTTCTTGGAAACTCAGGAGTTTAAACCTCATTTTGAATCGGAATTTTGCGGTGAATTTGACGATATAAAGACCGATAAGAGAGCGTTCGCGAAAGCGTTTAAGATTCAATCCGACAACCAAGACCATATCTACGGCAAGGCGATAATCGAGGGCTACGGTCAAAAAATCATGGTTCAAAATCCCCCGATGCCGCCATTAACACGAAAAGAACTTGACGCCGGTTATTCGCTTCATTTTATGCGGACTTATCACCCGTCTTATGAAAAGCACGGCGGTGTCCCTGCGATTGAAGAAGTTAAGTTTTCTATTGCCCACAACAGAGGTTGCTTCGGCGGTTGTAATTTCTGCTCGATTGCCTTCCACCAAGGCAGAACCGTTACTTCGCGTTCGATTGAATCCTGTGTTGCCGAGGCGGAAAAGATTGCCGCCATGCCCGATTTCAAGGGATATATCCACGACGTCGGCGGCCCGAGTGCCAACTTCCGCACAAACGGATGTGAAAAGGCGAAAAAATACGGCGTTTGCAAGGGCAAAAACTGTTTATATCCCACCGTTTGCAAGAATATGCAGGTGGATCACAGCGATTATATCGAACTGTTAAAGAAAATCGAAGCGGTTGACGGCGTGAAAAAGGTGTTTATCCGTTCGGGATTGCGTTATGATTATATCCTCGCCGATAAGAACCCGAAGTTCTTCAAAAAACTCGTCAACGACCATGTCAGCGGTCATTTGAAGGTCGCGCCCGAGCATTGCTGTAACGACGTGCTCGCATATATGGGCAAACCGTCAATCGAAGAATACGATAAATTCAAGGCGAAGTTTGCTCAACTCACGAAAGAAGCGGGAAAAGAGCAATATATCGTGCCCTATCTTATCTCGTCGCACCCCGGAAGTACGCTCGATTCGGCGATTGAACTCGCGCTTTATCTCAAAAAGAACAACCTCAATCCCGAACAGGTTCAGGATTTTTATCCCACACCGGGTACGGCATCGACTTGTATGTTCTATACCGGAATCAATCCGCAAAACGGCAAGGACGTGTACGTTGCGCGTGATTATTCCGAAAAGCAGATGCAACGCGCTCTGCTTCAATTTGCCCGTCCTGCCAATGCACCGTTGGTTCGCAAGGCATTAAGACGAGCAGGCAGGGAAGACCTTATCGGATTTTCAAAAGATTGTCTTGTGCGCCCCGAACAAACAAAGCAATATCCTCCAAAGGATAAAAAAACAACACGTTCGGGTTATAACAAAAACAAAAATAGCCGCGTAAGAAAGGGAAAGAAATGAACGAAAAAATAATTGGTATGGGTTTTCATCATATCGCGCTTAAAGCATACGATTTTGACAAAACACTCGCGTTTTATAAAGCGCTCGGCTTGAAAGAAAAGGTTTCGTGGGGAAGCGGTGACACACGCGCCGTTATGCTCGATATGGGTGACGGCGAATGCATCGAGATTTTTGCAGGCGGCGAAAACCGCGAAAGAGTTGATGAACGCTTTTTGCACCTTGCTTTCCGCGTTGATGACGTTGATTTTGCATATCAAACCGCGATTGATGCAGGCGCGAAAACACATCGCGAACCCTATGAAGCATCGCCTCCCGATGCAACGCCGCCGATAAAAATG
>JAGBUH010000116.1 GCA_017630915.1 Clostridia bacterium | reverse complement strand
TCTATTATCTTTTTCGCCGTTATTCCCGCGGTATGAAGCGACGACGGATTTCCGTAAACCGTCAAGACCTCTTTTGCCTTATCTATCGCGCAATCAAGCGGAATCGAAGTTGCCGCAGAATCAAAATATATTATACCCATAATTATATATCTCCTCAATTTATGATTATAACATAAAAGAATCGCGCCGACAATGGTTTGTTGTTATTTTTATTTTATTTTTATTGTTATTTTAGTTGTATTAAGGGGCTTTTTGAAAAAAGCCCTTAACAATCCCCAAAAACTTTTATTTCCTCAAAAAAACTCCCTTATTGTTATTTCGGGTTGAGAGAGAGGTAACAGTATAGTTTCCTCTCAAATCTGGAGAACCAAAAGACGCACCTTATTGTTATTTTGGTTGGGAGAGGTTACAGTATAGTTGTAAACGCATAAGAATTAAAAAAAGCCCAACCCCGAATTACGAGGTTGGGCAAAACAGCTTTTTGCTATTTAATTGCGGTTATCAATTATGCTTTCTTCTTTTTAAGAACGATTGCTGCTACTGCGCCGAGAACAACAACTGCACCGCCGATGATAACCCAAAGCCATGCGCCTAATCCGCCTTCATCTTCTGCGTCGGAAGTAATACCAACGGAAGATTCAACGGTGGAGGAAACTTCGCTCGATGCTTCGCTCGAAACTTCGCTGGATGCTTCGGAGGATTCTTCTTCGGAGGATTCGTCGGTAGATTCTTCACCTGCCGAGGAGCTGATTACATAGAACATAGAGTTGCTGTAAAGAGTATCAGCCTTATCAAAGTCAACACCGAAAAGACCGAGGATATCGCCTTCTACGAGAGCATCAACTGCATCTCTGCGTGCTTTACCTTCGGAACCGTCTTCGCCTGCGGAGTGAACAGAGAAAGCAATCATGCCGGTGGTGTCTTCGGTAGTGAAGGAGAATGCTTCGCCGTTACCGGTTTGCTTTTCAACGATGGTGTATTGACCTTCCTGACCTTCAACGGGAGCGAGAAGGATAGAAGTTGCCCAGTTGTTGTTGTTGGAAGCAACCTTTGCGGGATCGGTGTAAAGATATGCTTTTTCGGAAGTGATAGAGGTGTTAACGCCGTCGATAACGAGTTGAACCTTGCCTTCTGCTTCGGCAGGAAGTTCACCTTCTTCTTTTGCATCGGGGTTTACGGGAGCGATTTGTTCGATTTGGATATCTTCATTACCGGTAAGGGTGATAACAGCCGCATTGTCAGCATTCTTGGTACCGAGAATAGCGTCTTGCCATTCAATCATACCCTTTTTGGTGTCGTAATGTTCTTGTGCTGCAACTGCATAGGTAAGACCGAATTGCGCGCCGTTACCTGCTTCGGTAAGACCGGATTTGCTCCAAGGAATACGAACTTCATAAGTAGTGGTTTTGTTAGCGTCATCTCTAACAATAGCTGCATCCCAATCATTTACGTTAAGAGCAGTTGCATTGTTAGGCTTACTCCACGGAACGCGGATTTGGTTGCCGTCAGCAGAAAGACCGAGACCAACTTCGAGGTAGTCACCGCTCCAAGCGCTTGTTTGGAATCTGCCGGAACCTGATGCGGGTTTACCGGGGGTGAAAATGAATTGTACGCAAGAGTAGGGCCACATATAAACTGTGTCAGCGTCATCATATACGCCGTCAGCGTTTTGGTCTTCTTCGGGCATACCTGCATGAACTGCGGATTCAACAACCCATGCCATGTAAACATAATCTTTGTCCCAAACGCCGTAGAACGAGAAATCCCAGTTATTGTAGTCGTCGTGGTCGTCGCCTTGGGTAAATTGAGATTTGGATTCGGAATAGCGGTGAATCGGGGTAACGCCGTATTCGCCAGGCTTAACTACACCGTCAATGGAAGGTGCTCTTTTTGCGAATTCAAATTCTTCTTCGTAGTTAATGTTGTCTGCCGCCGCAGAGGGTAAAACAAACATTGCGCAAAGCAAAGTTGTTGCGAGAAGAAACGCGAGAATCTTCTTCATAATAAAATCTCCTTGTTTGTATTTCGGGTTATACCCTTTTTTGCGCCCTTATTATAAACTATTTTGACGAAAAAATCAAGGGGGAAAAAGTATTTTTGACATATTTTATATATCACATGTGGATTTTTGTTTATTTATGACGAACACAATTTATTAAATTTTTTTTACATTTTTAGAAAATTTTTTCAAAAACCTCTTGCAAAATTCATAGATTAGATGTAAAATAAACTAACGCACTAATGTTTAAAAGCAAGGAGTTCTGTGTTTATGAATGCGAACATCAACTTTTACGGCGATTTTTCAATTGAAAAGACCGAACCCGAAGTGCGCGAAATTTCGGGTGAACGCGTGAATCTTTTGCTCGGCAGAAAGCAAAAGATAAAGAATTATGAAAAAATCGAATCTAATTTTGAAACCGAATGGTTTAACACCCCTGCGGACAGTCCCCGTCTTACCGACGGTAATTATGCAAAAGAGCTGTCTTGCTATGACGAAGCGTTTTTTCACTTCACTTCGGGTTGTGCAAGAAGCGTTATGTATGACCTCGGCTCGGTTTGTGCCGTTGACGGCGCATCGGTAGGTTTGCTTCGCGAAAAGGAAATGGGCGTAGGTGTGCCTCCGAGAATAACCGTTTTGGTATCCGATGACGGCGAAAATTGGCAAACCGTCGGCGAAATGAATAATTTCTGTACCGATTTGCCGAAAGATATGCTTCGCAAAACCGTTGATTTCGGCAAAAAATATAAGGCAAGATACGTTCAATTCTTCTTCTATGTATCGGTTCATATTTGGATCGACCAATTTGAAGTTTTCGGTTGCACCGACCTTACGGGCGCTATCGACGTAAAGCCCGACGAAATTGATGAAAGCGAATTCCCCAACAAATATGCATCGACCGAAGAACTTGGAGCAAAAGACGTGCTTTTGGCTTATATCTGTCACAAAGACGTTAAGCCAATAACCAAGGAAATCTTCCTTCCCCACGTTGCTTATATGGAAAATGACGAAATCAAAGACACCCTCTTTGACGGTTACCTTTTCCTTCCCTACGTTGCTTTCCTTTATGATAAATATACAAAGCGTCCCTTGAAAAAAGCGGATTGGCAACATTATATCGACACTCAATACATCGACGGCTACAACATGGACGCGCTCGAAGAAGCGGTTGCCGAAGTCGGCGAAAAATTGGGAATTAAGGATTACAAGGTAAGCATTTACCTTTCGATTCTCTATCCCGTTACCGAAGTCAGCGAATTCGGCGTTGTAGACGGCAAAAACCTTAATTTTGCTAATCTCGAAGACCGTCAAGCAGGTGTTAAATGGCTTATTGACGAACAATACAGACGTTTCAAGGAAAAGAATTATAAGCATTTGGATCTTAAAGGATATTACTGGTTCACCGAAGAAATCAGCTATTCCGACAAGCAACTTCTTTCCTTGTTGCGTTACACGACCGATTACGTTCGTTCGCTTGGTCTTATCACGACCTGGATTCCTTATTATCATGCATCGGGTTATAACGATTGGCGTAACTTGGGCTTTGATATGGTTTGCTATCAACCCAACTATGCGTTTAACCAAGCCGTTCCCGATATCCGTCTTTTCAATGCCGCAGAAACCGCAAAGCTTCTCGGTATGTGTATCGAGCTTGAAGTCGGCGGAACGCAGGATTGGAATATAGAAAGAATCAAGAAATACTATGCCGCAGGTGCGATTACCGGTTACATGAAAGACGCGGCGCACATGTATTACCAAGGCGGTGTTCCCGACGTGTATTATTATGCATACAAGTCCGAAGACCCCAAACTTCACTCGGTTTATACCGACACCTACCGTTTCATAAAGGGTACTTATGAACCCGACGAAATAGAATTTAATTTGGAGGAAAATTAAAATGTTAGAAAAAGTAAAAGACGCAAACACAGACAAACTCGCTGCTGCAATCGTATGCGTACGCTCGGTTGACGAAGCATACCGTTTCTTGTCCGACCTTTGCACCATCAGCGAAATCACCGAAATGAGCAAACGCCTTGTTGCAGCAGAAATGCTCCGCGACGGCAATACTTATAATGATATCGCCGAAATGACTCACCTTTCGACCGCTACCATTACCCGTGTAAACCGCGCTCTCCGTTACGGCAGCGACGGTTATTCCATGGTGTTTGACCGCATCGCAGAATGAGTTTTTCGACGCTTGCCGAAATTTATGACCGTATAAACGGAAATGCGTATATACCTTATGCCGATATGCTTGAAGATATGTTCAAATTTTCGGACATAAAGGTTCGCGAAGTGCTTGACCTCGGCTGCGGTACCGGCGGAATAACCGCGAATCTCGCAGACAGAGGGTATGATATGATAGGGCTTGACATCTCGCCCGAAATGCTTATGATTGCGCGCGAGCACAACGAAGGAAAAAATACGCTCTTGCTTTGTCAGGATATGACCGAGTTTGAATTATACGGTACGGTTCAGGCAATTTATTCGTCGTTCGACTGTTTGAATTACATTCAAAACAAAGACCTCAAAAAGGTCTTTGTTTTGGCGCGCAATTATCTTGAAGCGGGCGGACTTTTCATATTTGACGTCAATACCGAGTACCGTTATAAAAATGTTTATGACGGTAATTCTTTTGTATACGATTTTGACGATGTTTACGCGGTTTGGCGGAACGAATATGACGAAAAAAGCGGTTTATGTGAATTTGAAATAGACGTTTTTTCGGAAAGTGAAGACGGTTTGTATTTCCGTGATTACGAAAGCCAAACCCAAAAATTCCACACACATGACGAAATAATGGCACTTGCCGAGGGTTTTACTCTTGTTTCAAAAACCGGCGGAAAAGGGTTTGACGGCTGTACCGCACAAGAAAAAGATTACTACATTTTCAAAAAGATTTAAGTAGGAGGAAAAAATGAAAATATCGGATATCATTGCATCGAAAGAAATAACCGTTTCTTTGGAGATTTTTCCTCCGAAGCAGGGCACGGAACTCGAACACAGCCGTAAACTTGTTGCCGAAATGGCAAAGCTTTCGCCCGATTTTATCAGCGTAACCTACGGTGCGGCAGGAACAACGGCGCGTTTTACTGCCGAACTTGCCGACGAGGTCGAACGTTGCGGTATCGCGTCGCTTGCGCACGTGACTTGTGTTTCGACCGACGAAGAAGTGCTTGATAACTACCTCGCGTCGCTCAAAGCGAATGGGATTGAAAACATCCTCGCGCTCCGCGGAGATATGCCCGACGGACGTGAACCGAAAAAGGTTTACACCCACGCGAGCGACCTTGCGACCGCGATAAAACAAAAGGGCGATTTTTGTATCGGCGGTGCGTGTTACCCCGAGGGACACCCCGAAGCGACAAGCGTTTCGGCGGATATCGACGCGCTTAAAATCAAAGCCGAAAGCGGTTGCGAATTTTTTACCACACAGATGTTTTTTGACAATGATATAATGTATTCTTTCCTTTCGAAATTCCAAAGGAAAGGTATAAATATCCCTGTAATTGCAGGTATTATGCCGATAACCAACGCTCGTCAGTTGGGCAGAAGCGTTGCGCTCTCGGGCACTACGGTTCCAAGACGTTTTCGCGAAATCGTTGAACGTTTCGGCGATAAACCGTTGGCTATGCGCCAAGCAGGTATCGCATTTGCAACCGAGCAAATTATCGACCTTATCGCAAACGGCGTGAACAATATCCACATTTATGCGATGAACAAACCCGACGTTGCGGCAGAAATCCTTTCCAATATTTCGGAGATACGTAAATGATTAAATCGATTCTCGGCAAAAAGCCGCTCGTTTTTGACGGCGCGATGGGCACAATGCTTCAAAACGCGAATCTTAAAGCAGGTGCTCTCACCGAAACATTGAATACATTAAACCCCGACGAAGTGATGAAGGTTCACCTCGCGTATATCGACGCGGGCGCAGACGTTATCACTTCTAATAGTTTTTCGGCTAATAAGGCAAAAATGTCGCCTTTTTCTATGAACGAGGGCGAGGAAATGATAAAAGCCGTCACCCTTGCAAAAAAAGCGGTGGAACAGTCGGGAAAAGAAGTTTTTGTTGCCGCCGATATCGGACCGACGGGTAAATTGATGTCGCCGCTTGGCGATATGTCTTTTGAAGAAGCGGTTTCATCGTTTGCTTCTTCCTGCGCCGCCGCCGAAAAAGCAGCGGCGGACATGATTTTTTTCGAAACGATGAGCGATTTGTATGAATGTAAGGCGGCAATCACCGCCGCGCGTGAAAATTCAAATCTCCCCGTTGCCGTTTCGCTCACTTTCGACGAAAGCGGTCATACCTTGACGGGTGCAGACGCAAAAACGGTTGCTTGTTATCTTTCGTCGCTCGACGTTGATGCAATCGGTATAAACTGCGGTTTAGGCCCAGATGTGATGGAAAATATCGCAATTGAACTTGCAAAATGTTCGAAAAAGCCGATTATCGTCAATGCAAACGCAGGTTTGCCGAAGATTGACGAAAACGGAAAGACCTATTTTGACGTTCCGCCCGAACGGTTTTATTCGTTCGCGAAAAACCTTGTTAAAAACGGAATTTCTGCCGTAGGCGGTTGTTGCGGAACCAACCCCGATTATATTAAAAACGTAAAAAACGCCCTTATGGGCGAGGAAATAATCAAACCCGAGCAGGAAAACTTTATGTCGGTTTGTTCGGGCACAAGGGTTTACACCTTTTCGGGAAAAACTGCCGTTGTCGGCGAGAGATTGAACCCGACGGGTAAACCGAAATTAAAAGAGGCGCTTAAAAATAACAACCTCGATTACCTTTGCGCCGAAGCGGTCGCTCAGGAGGCGGCAGGTGCCGATATTCTCGACGTAAACGTCGGTATTCCCGATATCGACGAGGTCGAAATGCTGCCGAAAGTGGTTTTGGCGTTGCAAAAAGTGACCGATTTGCCTCTGCAACTCGATTCGGCTAACCCAAAAGCGCTTTCAGCCGCCGCAAGAGTTTATAACGGTATCCCGATTATCAACTCGGTCAACGGAAAAGAAGAAAATTTGGAATCGGTCCTTCCGATTGTTAAAAAATACGGCGCGCTTTGTGTCGCTTTGCTTTTAGACGAAAGCGGAATACCCGACTCCCCGCCTAAAAGATTGGCAATTGCCGACAAAATCATAAAATATGCCGAAAATCAAGGCGTTTTAAGGAATAGATTGCTGTTCGATGCGCTTACGATGACGGTTGCAACCGACGAAAACAGCGGTAACAAAACGCTTGAATGTGTTAAAAATTTAAGCGATAACGGTTATTTAACCGCGCTTGGTGTTTCCAACATTTCCTACGGTATGCCGAACCGCGAATCTATCAACGCGTCGTTTCTCGGCGCGGCGGTCGCAAGAGGACTAACTGCTGCAATTATCAATCCGTCAAGCGAAAGCATGAAATTAGTCCTTGCCGACGAAAACCCGAATTACGATTTTGTTTTTGATAAAGAAGAACAGACAATTAACACCCAAAACATGTCGAAAAAAGAAATGACTCTGTTTGACGCGGTCTATACAGGTCTTTCGGCAAAGGCTTACGAACTTGCCGAAACAATGCTTGCCGAAAAGCAACCGCTTGAAATAATCGAAACCGAGCTTATTCCTGCGTTAAACGCGCTTGGCGAGGGTTACGAATTGAAAAAAATCTTCCTTCCGCGTCTTTTGGGCGGTGCGGAAGCGGCGAAGTCGGCGTTTAAGGCGGTAAATTCCGCATTTTCGGGCGAAAAACGCGAAAACGGTATGAAAATCGTTATCGCAACCGTGCAGGGCGATATCCACGATATCGGTAAAAACATCGTTTCTACTTTGCTTTCGAACTATGGTTTTGAGGTAATCGACCTCGGAAAAGACGTTCCGCCCGAAAAGGTGGTAGAATCGGTTATCGAAAACGACGTAAAACTTGTTGGACTTTCGGCATTGATGACGACAACCGTACCTGCGATGGCGAAAACCATAAATCTTCTGCAAGAAAAAGCACCCGACACAAAAATCATGGTCGGCGGTGCGGTTTTGACCGAAGATTATGCCAAAACAATGGGCGCAAACTTTTACGGCGCAGATGCAATGGCATCGGTCAAGTATGCACAATCGTTGTCAAATTTAAGTAAATAGACATAACAAAAAATCGACACCTGTATAGATGTCGATTTTTTATGTTTTGTAAATAAGTTTAAAGACGTTATGTCCGTAAAAATACAAACAATTAGCACATCTTTGTAGGGAATGGGTTTATCCCATTCCGTTCATACCGATTATATATTACGTTATCTTAATTTGTTACGTTTGCGGAAAGGGACAAGCCCTTTCCCTACAAAAACAATCACAAAATTTCACGTTATTTTTCATAACGTTTCGGCGGGAGCGATATGCCCAAAACGAGCCCCCCTACCGACGATGTGATTTATTTTCATATTAAAAAGTTTTGAAAAGAGAGCGCGAGAGAAAGACTTTTTCAAAAGTTTTTCTCTCGCGTAATATTTTTTAAAAATCAGTCGATACCGGCTATTGCAAAAGCATAATTTTCGTAATCGGGGAACTTAATCGCGAAGGTTTTAATCGTTACGCCGTGACATTTCTTTACGAAACGCGAACCTTCGACAACCGAGAAGTTCGGAAAATCGACAAGCGATTTGCCTGATGCCTTGATATACGCCTCTTTACGAACCCAAATGCGAACAAAGTTTTCGGCTTCGGCTTCACGTGCACTATCGCGCAAAAATTCCACCTCGTCGTCAGAGAAAAAGCGTTCTGCGACGGTCATATAGTCGATTTTCTTTTCGGGCGACAGAATATCGGGAAGATATTCGCCGTCGATGCCTATCGGCTTTTCGTAAATTACCAAAAGCATAACTTTGTTTGTACAGGTTATCGAAATATGCACCTTTTGGTCGGTATTTTCAACCGTCATCTTACCCTTTTCGTCGTAAACGACCTTTGCTTTCGGGTTTTTCAGATATTCGCGAACCGATTTTTGTATATCCGATTGGCGCTGTTTTTTTGTAGAGCTGTTTTCAAGAATAAATGTTTTTAACGCCATTACTGTTCCTCCGATACCGAAGTATCTTCAACTTTTGCTTCGTTATT
>JAGBUH010000115.1 GCA_017630915.1 Clostridia bacterium | reverse complement strand
GAGGACGGCTACCAAATCAGAACGCTTATTCTTACGATGTTTTACCGTTTGCTTCCTACACTTATTAAAGAGGGAAGAATTTATATCGCAGAAACTCCTCTTTATGAAATAACAAGCGGTGGCGAAACGATGTTTGCATACAGCGAAGCCGAAAAGAACGTTATTTTGGAAAAACTCGGCGAGAAGAAATTCACTATTCAACGTTCGAAAGGTCTTGGCGAAAACGATGCCGACATGATGAGCCTTACGACGATGAAACCCGCAACACGCAAGTTGGTCAGAATTTCGCCAGAAGATGAAGAAAAAACATACGAAATGTTTGATATTCTGCTTGGCGATAATATTAGCGGAAGAAAGGACTTTATAGCCCAAAATGGTGCTAAGTACCTTGAACTCGCTGATTATTGATGAGGTTAAAAATGGCAAAAAAGAAAACAAAGGTTGTAGAACCCGAGATAATATCCGAGCCTATTGATGTTAGCATAACTAACGTACTTGAAACGAACTATATGCCCTATGCGATGACGGTTATCGTTTCACGTGCGATTCCTGCTATCGACGGATTTAAGCCTGCTCACAGAAAACTTTTATATACTATGTATAAAATGGGTTTGTTGACGGGCGCAAAACAAAAAAGCGCAAAAGTCGTAGGACAAACCATGGTGTTAAACCCTCACGGCGATGCCGCGATTTATGAAACGCTTGTTCGTCTTACTACGGGCAAAGAGGTTTTGTTGCATCCGTTTATAGAATCAAAGGGAAGTTTCGGCAAACAATATTCCGATATGGCGTATGCTGCTTCTCGTTATACTGAATGTAAACTCGCAAAATTCAGCGAGGAGATTTTCGACGGTATCGACAGAGATGCTGTTGATTTTGTAGATAACTACGATAGCACTACCACAGAGCCCGTGTTGCTTCCTACAAGCTTTCCTAACATACTTGTTTCTCCCAATTCGGGTATCGCGGTAGGTATGGCAAGCGATATTTGTTCGTTTAATCTTCGTGAGGTATGCGAAGTTACGTGTGCATATCTTCGTAACGAAAATATTTCTACCGAAGAAATCATGGACATTCTCAAAGCCCCGGATTTCTCGACGGGCGGTTTGCTCATTTATGATAAAGACAAAATTCGCGAAGTTTATGAAACAGGTCGCGGTTCTTTAAAAGTACGCGCAAAATATGTATATGACAAGAGCGAAAACAGAATAGAAGTTTTGCAAATCCCTTATACCACAACGCTTGAAAAGATACGCGAAAGTATGATTCAACTTGTCAAAGAAGGGAAGATAAAAGACGTTTCGGACGTACGTGATGAAATTGATATCAATGGCTTTAAAATGGCTATTGACCTCAAACGCGGTGCTGATCCGGAAAAGTTGATGCAAAAACTATTTAGGTTAACAAAACTTGAAGATGATTTCAAGTGCAATTTTAATATACTTGTCGGCGGTGTTCCTCAAACAATGGGAATTAAGCAGATTCTTGAAGAATGGTCTGCTTTCCGCGTTGAATGTCTGCGCAGAACATATATGTTCGACCTTGCAAAGAAAAGCGATAAGTTGCATTTGCTTTTTGGTTTACGTTCGATTTTGCTTGATATCGACAAGGCAATTGCGATTATTCGCGGAACTGAAAACGAAAAAGATGTTGTTCCCAACCTGATGACCGGCTTTTCGATTGACGAAGTTCAAGCAGAATATGTTGCCGATATAAAGTTGCGTAATCTTAACAAACAGTATATTTTGAAACGCATTGAAGAGATTGAGCAACTTGAAAAAGATATTGAAGAACTAAAACTTCTTATTTCGAGTGAACGCAGAATCAAAACACGTATTATAAAGCAACTTTCGGAAATCGCCGATAAGTACGGTATGCCGAGAAAAACCTATATTATCGACAAAAACGAAATTTCTGTTGAAGATACCGAAGAACCCGTTGCAGAATATCCGTGCGAAGCATTTTTGAGTATGGAAGGTTATTTTAAGAAGTGTACTCTTGCTTCGCTTCGCGGTAATGACGTGCAAAAATTCAAAGAAAACGATTCTCTTCGTACAAGATTTGAAACTAATAACAACGAAGAAGTGTTATTCTTTACGTCTGATGCACAAGTCTATAAATCGCGTCTTGATGATTTTGAGGATTCAAAGGCGAGCGCGTTAGGCGAATACGTCGCAGGAAAACTTAAATTCAATGAAAATGAAAAAGTCATTTCTGCAATATGTCTACGCGAATACACAGGCAGAATTTTGATTTTCTTTGAAAATGGTAAAGCCGTTTCGGTTCCGCTTGATTCTTACGCTACAAAGACAAACCGTAAGAAGTTGACAAACGCTTTCTTTGGCGGTAGTCCCGCTGTCGGCGTATTTATGTCAAACGGCAACGGCGAATTTCTTGTTCGTTCCGATGATGACAGAGCGTTGCTGATTAAAGAAAGCCAAGTGCTCGAAAAATCGACCAAAACATCATGCGGAAGCCAGTTATTTACTCTAAAAAAGGGAAGAAAAATCATTTCTGTTGTACCCTATAATCCCGAAGTGAACAAACTGTTAAAGGAATCGCGTTACAGAAAGAGCAAACTTCCTGCTTCGGGTGTGATTTTTGAAGATATTGATCCCGAAATAACACAACAAACACTTCTTGATTGACAAGTGGTTCGATTGGTGTTATAATTTATTGGTTAGTGAGGTGAGGCAATGAAAAATCTACGTAAGTTTTTTAAAGGATTTACTTATGAACTTATTGGACTTGCTATTTTTACCGTAGTAGCTATACTTCTGTTATTTGTAAATAAACTTGCCGGTTTCATTGCTATTATCGGTGCACTTGTATATGCAATAGTATTATTGATACTTTATAACACGAGCAAGAATAACATTAAAGTAGATCGTGACGGTAGCGGTTTTTCTCCGCTTATTTCAGGTTTGATGGAGAAAATCGATTCTCCTGTTATGATTGTAAATGAAAGCAACAAAATTGTTTGGTGCAACGATGAGTTTTATTCTCTTGTCGAAGCTGCCGATCAAAACATCACTTCGGGCGCGGGTAAATTGTTTGAGGGAAAAGTTTCTTTCTCCAACCTTTCGACAGCGTATGAAGAATATACCGATTTCATTTCTGTGGAATCTAATGAATCTTTTTATGAGGTTCGAGTTTTTCCGCTTGAATACGGAAAACAAAAACTTTTTGCAGGAGTTTGGTACAGTCGAGATAATGAAAAGCGCCTATTAAAGCAAATCGATGACGGTGCTATAAGAGTTGCATATATAGTTATTGACAACTCTAACGAAGTTTCTCAGGAAATCCAGGAAAACCGCCGTTTTGGGTCGGCAACTGTAAATAAATTGCTCACCGACTGGGCAAACGGTTTTAATGCAATGCTCACCGAGTATGACCGCGACAAGTATGTTATGTATTTCGAAAACCGTTATTTAAAGGAAATGACGGATAATCGGTTTGACATTCTTGATAAAGTCGTCGAGGCTTCGTTGGGAGAATCGCCTGTTCCGATTACCATTTCAATCGGTGTTTCAACTGTTAACGGTACACTCAGCGATAAACGTGAATCGGCCCAAACTGCTTTGCGCTCAGCTTTACAGCGTGGCGGTGCACTTGCGGTTGTACGTACCGAAGACGGTGAAGATAGCTATGGCGGTAAAACCAAAGCCGTACAACGTCAAACAAAGATACGTTCTCGACTTTGCCGCGATTTACTTTTTGAACAACTCCCTAAATGTTCCAACGTAATTATCATGGGGCATTTACGTCCTGATTTTGACTCGATTGCTTCAAATATCGGTATTGCTAAACTAGTTCAATCATTTAACAAAGAATATTGCATAGTTGCTGACAGAAACGATAAAAACATTTCGAAAATTATCGAGTCGATTTCTGAATTTGAAGAATACGATACTGTGTTTGTTGATGCAGTTTATGCACAGGAATTATTAACACCCGATACCTTGGTTATCATTACCGATGCTTCAAACCCTGAGTTGTTTGCGGCAAGGGGTGTATATGAAAACGCGAGTAAAGTTGTTGTTATCGACCACCATGCAATTAAAGAAATGCTCGGTGATCAGGTGTTGCAACCGACAAATATTGATCCGACCGCTTCGAGTGCATCAGAACTTGTTTGCGAAATACTTGAACTTTCGTTAAGTCCTAATGCATTAAGACCCGAAGAGGCTCAGATTTTACTTGCGGGTATTTTGTTGGATACACAATTCTTTGCTCGTGACACGGGCACAAGAACATATTCTGCTTGTATTTTTCTTAAAAATGCAGGCGCAGATGCAGGAAAAGCAAAGAATTTGTTTAAGTCGGATATGAAGCAATTCAAGCGTATCGCACGAATTGAACAAAACATGGAAGTTTATCGTGATAAGTTTGCGATTTCGACCTATGTTGAAAATAATGATCCCGAAAATAAGGTCACCGCATCAAAAGCAGCGGATCGCTTGGTTGACATCGACGGCATTTCCGCGTCATTCGTATTGTATTCGCTTGATAACGGTATTAACCTTTCTGCACGTAGCGACGGTTCGATAAACGTTATCAACATAGCAAAAATGCTTGGCGGTGGCGGACATTTTCAATCGGCAGGCGCGCTTATCCGCGAAAGCGATGAAAACGGTCTTGGTAATGTCGTTTTAGATGTCGATAAGGCTGAATGCATTTTAAAAGAAGCTATTGACAATTATATTGGTATTTCGAAAGAAGGTTTGAATAAATGAAAGTGATTTTGTTAGAAGATGTTAAGGGACAAGGAAAAAAAGGCGAACTCATCAATACTTCCGACGGATATGCACGTAATTTTCTTTTCCCTCGCAAACTTGCAAAACCGGCGGATGCAGGTTCGATTAAAGAAATAGAAATGAAGAAAGAAAGCGCAGCTTTCCACCTTGCAGAAGAAAAGAAGAAGGCAGAAGAAACGAAGTCATTTCTTTCCGACAAGCAAATTGTATTTAAAACCACAGGCGGTGCTGACGGAAGACTTTACGGTGCAGTTACCACCAAAGATATTAGCGAAAAGATAGAAAAAGAACTTGGTATGAAAATAGATAAACGTAATATATCTATTTCCGACACCATAAAAACCGCAGGTGTTTATCCCGTAAAAATCAAGTTGTTTCAAGGCATTTCTGCCGAACTCAAACTTGTAGTTGAAGCATAATAAATTTTTAGAGGCTTAGATATGGCTGAATTTGACAGCATAAGAAAAATGCCGTTTTCGCTCGAAGCGGAGCAGGCAATATTGGGTACGGTTATTGTCGATTCGGAAAAATTTGTTGACGTTGCTACTTTAAAAGATGATGATTTCTATCTTGAACAGCACAAACAGATTTTCTCTGCAATGCGCGATATGTTTAATAAAAACAGAGTTATCGATCCGGTAACTCTTATTGACGCGCTTACCCAAATGGGTACATATACCGAGGGTGATGCTGCTAAATATATTAAATTGCTGGTTGATTTGGCGTCTGATGCCGCGAATATCGAGGAATATTCTAAAATTGTGCGCGATAAAGCGATGCTTAGATCGCTTATCGAAGCATCGAGAGATATTTCTGACCTTGCATATAGCGAAAAAGGCGAGGTCGGTGATGCTGTAAATTACGCAGAACAAAGGATTTATTCAATTTCACAGGATAAATATCAAGACGGCTTTGATAAGATTCGTGATGTTATTGTGGAGCATTACAAGACCTTAAAATTGCTCAAAGAAAACCCTGAGGCGCTTGCGGGTACCCCTACAAGATTTGATTCTCTTGACAGGGTTCTTATCGGTATGGGTAAGGGCGACTTAATTGTTGTTGGTGGCCGTCCCGGTATGGGTAAAACAAGTTTTTGTATGAACGTAGCTACAAACGTTGCAAAAACTACTGATAAGAATATTGCGGTATTTTCGCTTGAAATGTCTTCGGAACAGTTAGTTTCGAGAATGTTGAGCAGCGAGGCTTTGATTGATAGCGCGAATATGAGAACCGGTAAGTTATCGGATGACGACTGGCGTCATCTTGCCGAAGCATCAAGTGTGCTATCCAACACAAACATTTATATAGACCCAAATCCCAATACAACTCCGACCGCAATGAAATCCAAATTGCGCAGATTGGATAATCTTGGTTTAGTTATCATCGACTATTTACAACTTATGAACCCTGATGTTCCCACCGATAACCGTGTGTTAGACGTTGCTAATATCACTCGTTCGATTAAATTGATGGCAAAAGAATTTGAAATTCCGATAATTCTTTGTTCGCAGTTGGCAAGAGCTAGCGAAAACCGTAAAGACCGTCAGCCGATGCTTTCTGACCTTCGTGATTCGGGTGCGATTGAGCAGGACGCTGATATTGTTTTGTTTATTTACAGAAGTGACTATTACGAACGTAAAGACGGAGAAGCGCCCGAGGCACAAAACGAGAACTCCGATTATATTCTTGCTGAATGTAATGTTGCTAAAAACCGTCATGGTAGTACAGGCGTTGTTAAACTTGCTTGGGTAGGTAAATACTATAAGTTTATGAGTATCGAGGATAATATTTTGCATGAATCGGGCGAGAATTAGTTTCATCCGAAAATTAAGCAAATATTTTGAAAATCTGCCATTTTCGGTTCAAGAAAAAGGGTTGTGTATCGCTCTTTCAGGAGGCGCCGATTCAGTTGCACTTCTTCTTGGAATGGCAGAAGTTTCAGAAACATTTGGCTTTAATATTTCTGCATGTCATTTTAATCACATGATACGCGGCGACGAAGCAGACAGGGATGAAGAATTTTGCAAACAACTTTGTAAGAACCATAATATAAAGATTTTTTGTGGTAGAGACGACGTTCCGGCTTATGCGTCGAGATACAATATCGGGATTGAAGAAGCGGCACGTAGTTGCCGATATGCGTTCTTTGAACGTATATGCTCAAAAGACACAGTTGATTATTGTGTTACTGCGCATAATATGAATGATGACGCCGAAACTTTGCTTATAAATTTAATTCGCGGAAGCGGTTCGTACGGAGCATCATCAATTGCACCGTATAAGGATAAAATTTTAAGACCGCTTTTGGAAATCAGCAGACAGGAAATAGAAGAATTTCTTTCTGAATCCGAACAGACATACGTTACAGACAGTACTAATTTGTGTAATGATTATACACGCAACTACGTTCGCAATGTTATCATTCCTGATATGTGTAAACTTAATCCGTCTGTTGTTGAAGCATTGTCAAGATATTCTGCTTCTTGCAGAAGCGACAGGGAATATTTTGAAGCAGTAATAAATGAAAATCTCGATACGGATTTAAGATTATTGCCGAAAGCCCTGCGCAATCGAGTGCTTATGAAGAAATATAAAGAGTTTTCTGGACAATCACTAAACAGCAACATGGTATCTGATATCGATCGAGCGTTATTTTCTGAAAAACGTGTTTGTGTTCCGTTGTTTGACCATACAGAAGCCGTGATAAATAATGGAAATGTGCAATTTTTTAACAAAAGCGAAAACCCACTATTAGAATATGACTTTCAAGAACTTCAAAACGGTACAAATAAAGTGTTCGGTGATAGGGTTATTATTGATATATCTAATAATAAATCATCGGGGAATTTTAACAATTTATCCACCAATGCTTATATATCGGAAGATAAAATAATTGGAAAGTTAAAAGTTCGAAATAGGCGTGTCGGCGATAAAATTTTCATCAAAGGCATGAATAAAACTTTAAAAAAGCTGTTTATTGATAAAAAAGTCCCAAAAGAATACAGAAATATTATACCTATTATATTTGATGAAGAGGGAATAATATATGTACCTTTTGTCGGGGTTGCTGACAGAGTTATACAAAAAGAAAATAACGATACAATATATATAACAACAATATTTAATACTATTGAAAAAGAAAGGTGGACTAACGCCTATGAAAAATAAAGGCCCCGGAAAAATTATATTTTTCTATTTAATCTTTTTTCTTATAATAATTATTGTCGCTAACGCAATGTACGGCAGTAATAAAAATCAAGAGGAACTTGAATACAGCAAAGTTGTGAATATGTTCCAAAACGAAGAGGTAAAGCGGTATTACGTTGATAACACAGGCACACTTTATCTTTCTAAAAACGAATTGGAAAAAGAAACCGAAAAGGTTGACCTTTCCACATTTGAATATTACCACAATCTTGCTGATATCGAACAATTCAGGGGCGACCTTGGGGAATTGATATTCGCACAAACTGAGGAAGGAATTCTTGTTGCATACGATTATCAAGCACCCGATACCATTCCTTGGTGGGCGGCATATCTGCCTTATTTTATTGTAATTATTATTTTAGTTGTCGTATTTTGGTTGTTTGTATCACGCACTTCTAAAAACGGCGGTGGCGGTGGTATCGGCCTTGGCGGCAAGATGAATTCGTTTAGCAAAGCGAGAACAAAACTCGGCAGCGATGAAAAGAAAAAGGTTCTTTTCAGTGACGTTGCAGGCGCAGATGAAGAAAAAGAGGAATTGCAAGAAGTTGTTGAATTTTTGCGCAATCCCGACAAATTTTCAAGTCTTGGTGCAAGAATTCCCAAGGGGGTATTACTTGTCGGTTCTCCCGGTACAGGTAAAACACTTTTAGCGAAAGCCGTTGCAGGTGAAAGCGGAGTACCGTTCTATTCAATTTCGGGTTCTGACTTTGTTGAAATGTACGTCGGTGTCGGCGCTTCGCGTGTTCGTGACCTTTTTGAAACAGCTAAGAAAACCGCGCCTTGTATTATATTCATCGACGAAATCGACGCTGTCGGACGTCACAGAGGAGCAGGTTTGGGTGGCGGACATGATGAACGCGAACAAACATTAAACCAATTGCTTGTTGAAATGGACGGTTTTGGCGTTAATGACGGTGTAATTGTTATTGCGGCGACGAACAGACCTGATATCCTCGACCCTGCATTGTTGCGTCCCGGTAGATTTGACAGACAAGTTACAGTAAATCATCCCGACATTAAGGGCAGAGAAGAGATATTAAAGGTTCACGCAAAGGGCAAACCTTTGGGAAGTGACGTTGAGCTTTCAACCATCGCTAAATCCACCGCAGGATTTACAGGTGCAGACCTTGCAAACCTTTTGAATGAAGCGGCGCTTTTGGCAGCAAGAAAGAAAAAATCGGTTATCAATACCGATGATATCGAAGAAGCAACAATTAAAGTTATTGTTGGACCTCAAAAGAAATCGAAGATTATTTCTCCTGAGGAAAAACTAAAAACCGCTTATCACGAAGCAGGTCACGCTATTGTTACACGTCAACTCGGCAATCAAGACCCTGTACACCAAATTTCTATTATTCCCAGTGGCAGAGCGCTTGGTTACACGCTTTCGCTCCCCGAAAAAGAAAGAATGAGTGTATACAAGCAAGGCTTGCTTGATGAGATTTGTATTTTGCTTGCCGGTCGTGCTGCCGAAAAAATAATGTGCGACGATATTTCGGGCGGTGCTTCAAACGATATGGAACGCGCTACGACCATCGCGAGACAGATGATTACAAAACTTGGTATGAGCGATATCCTTGGTCCTGTCGTTTACTCCGCTGAAAACAACGAAGTTTTTTTGGGCAAGGATTTTGGTACAACCAAGAATTATTCAGAAAAAGTTGCAATTCAAATTGATGAAGAAGTTTATAAATTCGTTACAAGCGGTTATGAACGCGCAATAAAGATTTTGGAAGAAAATAAGGATATTATGATTTTTATTGCCAACTATCTTGTTAAGCACGAAATTATGGACGCTGAACAGTTTGAACTTTGCTTCACCGAAGGCGTAACCGAAGAAATGCTTGATGCTGTTTCCGAGCGCAAAAAGAAAGCTAACGAAGCTGAAAATAAGAATCGCAAGGAAGAGCTTGCAAACAAGCAAAATAATAAAAACAATGATGAAGATAAATCGCAAATCAGTTCGTCTGATATTAACGATAATAAAGATGATTTATTCTCTGACGATATTTTTAAATAAATCATAAATAAAATACTCTGTCACATACGAATGCTTGTGACAGAGTAATTTTCTGCATAAATTATTTTCAAAGTGTCAATTATCGTAATAGTATTATTGGAGGTAATTTAAGTGGAACAAACAAAATTCTCTTTTACACGCAAGACAATAACAATCGCATCGTTATCTGCAATCCTTATTACATCGTTGATTTTAGCAATAGTTTCTTTTGCAATTAGGCGTTTGCCTGATGATAAAAATGATAATTCGGATATGTCAACAATTATGAATAATTCGGTAGAAACGTCGAAAAACCATATCGAGAATTCATCTATTGAGAATGTTAATGAAAATGCAAATGTTTCCGATGTGTTTGCCGAATCAACTCTTTCAAGCGATAATAGCGTTGAAAACAGTACAAATGAATCAAATGTTGACGAAGAAATATCACACGGCTGGATAATTAACGAATACGGTTACACTTATGTTTACAATGGTTGCGGATTCGAACAATTTAATTTTAAAACGTCTGCATTAGAAAGATATATAAATAGTTTCGACAATCTTGTCAACGTTTTGCCGGAACAGACACGCATTTTCAATATCACCGTACCCGTTAGTTCTACCTTTGCATCGATACCGCGGGAAATATATACGAACGATAATTTTTATAATCAATCTCAATCGGCTTTTGTATCGACGGTTGCATCTAAAAATAATAAAAAAATTATTGATATTCCTATTGTTTCGTTGCTTCAAGAACACTACGATAACGATGAATATTTGTTCTTTAAAACCGATAAAAACTGGACTTCGCTTGCCGCATATTACGCATATCGAGCATTTTGTGAAAATGCGGAATTCGATTCTTATTCTATCGAAAATTATGTTAAAAGAGATATGGGTGACTATTTAGGCAGTTTTTATCATGCCACAAAGTTATCCTCGATGTATGAATCTCCCGATAGTTTGGTTTGTTATTCAACATTACCAACCGTTAAGACTTCACTTACAGTTTATGACGGCGAATTGGTGTATTCTGATTATGCGCTTTGTAATAACAAGGTGTCCTTATATTCAGGCTATAATGTTTTTCTCGGCAGAAGTGCGGCTCGTTATGAAATCAATACTACCTCAAAAGGTGGTTCGGTTCTTATAATCGGCGACACAAGCGCACATCCTATTGTTCCTTTTTTAGCAACCCATTACAGTAAAATCGATATAATAGACCCTCGTAAATTTGATAAACCTTTAAACGAATTTCTTTCTGAACGTGAATATGATGATTGCATAACCATGTGTTATTCAACCAATGCAATCAGCGGTGAATATATTCCTGCATTTAATAACTTTATCGGAGATAATAACAATGAATAAAACGATTGTTGGCGGTTTTGTTTCTGTAAAAAGCATTATTGAGGCAAAAAGCCGACATATTTATAAAATCTATATTGAACGAAGCAGATATGATAAAATATTGAGTTCTGACCTTCGTGTGCCCGAACAACGACAGTATTCTGTCCTTATTAACAGCGGTTCGGAATATACATTCGTTGATGCTAACGAATTTGAAAAAATCATGCCGAATTCAAATGCAGGTGGCATAGCCGCTGAGGTCGGCGAAAGGATTTTTACACCGTCCGAAGAAGTATTTTCTATTCGGAACGGGTACATAGCAATACTTGACGGTATTGAAGACCCCTTTAATTTTGCTTATGCACTTCGTTCGCTTTATGCTTCGGGAGTTGATGCTGTTATCGTACCCGAAAGAAATTTCTTTACGGCAAGCGATACGGTTGTTCGTTCATCTGCGGGTGCTTCTGAATTGATTAAAGCGTGTACAGTACCGGATATTACCGAAGCATGTAAGGTACTAAAAAGTAAAGGATATTTTATTGCAACAACCGCTAAAACGCCCAAAGCAAAAGATTTATACCGTTGTAAGATTTCCCGCCCGTTTTGTGTTGTCTTTGGTGGCGAAAAGCGAGGAATTAGCAAGGAAACGCTCGAAATCGCCGAGTTGTGCATAAAAATTAAATATCCGCGCGAATGTCATTATTCATTGCCTGCGTGTAGCGCAA
This sequence comes from Clostridia bacterium, assembly GCA_017630915.1. Classification (GTDB taxonomy): domain Bacteria; phylum Bacillota; class Clostridia; order Oscillospirales; family CAG-382; genus Coliplasma. The sequence continues at coordinate 29,500 of JAGBUH010000115.1, read as the reverse complement.
TTTCGATAATTTCATTTGAATGTGCAAGAAAACTTGAAAATTTTCACCGTTGAATTATAACCTCAGGTACTTTTCCGACTATTAACGTTTCGAACAAGATTAGTTCGGTTTCTATAAAACTTTTGTGTTTGTGAAACGGCGCTAAACACATTATTTCAGTAGTGAATAATACCAAGATGCGGTGCAAGGATTGATTTATGCCACTAGATAAAAGTTCGCTTTTAATTTCGTGTTTAGTCGCGCTAATAGGTTTTATTTTTATGTTAATTTTGGGCCCTTTTCCGGATAGTAATTCGTAACCCATTACGTTTCCAAAAGGTATTCCGAATTGATAATTTGATTCTGAAATAGTATTATAAATATCTGCGGACAACCCTAATGCAATATTATTTATAATGCTTGATTTAATAGTGATTGTTGATATACTACCATCAGAGTTTGTGTTTATGGTTGCAATTTGAGAGTATTCATCAATATTATTGTTTAATTTATTGGATATATTTTTATTGATTTCCGATGCTATAATGCCGTTTATACCTGTTTCGGCATATACGTCACATGCAAGGGGATAGTTTCTTAAAAAATGCATAGTTATAGCAACCAGAACTAATACAATTGAAAACAAAATAATTTTAATTCTTTTTTTCATATTAACACCCAATACATTTTATTCAAGCAGCATTATAATATTTCCTTAGAGGTAAATATGAAGTTTAAAATCACTTATGTAGACTTTTTGAAAGCATCAAGTATATTTGTCGGTGCGTTGGTATATGCTTTTGGTATGAACTGTTTTGTTGTGCCGACGGGGTTATATACAAGCGGATTACTTGGTTTTTCTCAGATTATACGTACTGTTTTGGAAGAATTCTTTGCATTGTCCTTTCCGTTTGATATTTCTGGTATAATTTCTTTCGGCTTAAATATTCCTTTGTTAATTTTTGCTTATAAAGCGGTTGGCAAAACTTTTATATTCAAAACTTTGTTTTGCATTGTAGTGCAAACGGTTTTACTTTCTGTGTTGCCAATTAACACCATTATTGATGACCCGCTTACTTCATGTATTGTGGGCGGTATAATGTGCGGATTCGGTGTTGGGGTTTCGTTACGTAACGGCGGTTCAACCGGTGGCGTTGACGTTATTGGAATGTATTTTGCAAAAAAGAGTTCATACAGCGTCGGCACAGTAAGTATGATTTTTAATATATTCGTGTATGGTTGCGCTTTTTTAATTATGCACGATTTAGAGAGAATTATTTATACTTTAATTTATGCCTCTATAAGCACAATAGCGTTAGATAGAATGCATATTCAGAATATCAACAGTGAGGTTATAATAATTTCCAAACAAAAAAATGCCGAAATTCAGGAAGCGATTATCCGCGAAATGCATCGTGGAGTTTCCTATTGGGAAGGTTACGGTGCATATACGGGTGAAAGCAATCACGTTTTATATGTCGTAGTTTCAAAATACGAAGTATCGCAACTCAAAAAAATTGTAAAAAAAATCGACCCAAACTCCTTTGTTTCCATAAAAAATGGGATTGACATAACAGGTAATTTCCAAAAACGATTATGAGGTATTTATGCACATTTTAACTATTTTGGCATACGGAATAAGTCTTTCTATGGATGCTTTTGCCGTTGCGATATGCAAAGGCACGGCGCTTGTCAAGGCACGAACTGTCGATGCCCTTAAAGTCGGTGCATTCTTTGGGATTTTCCAAGGTTTAATGCCGCTAATAGGATATTTTCTTGCAAATTCATTTCGTGATTACATAGAAGCCTACGACCATTGGATAGCATTTGTTTTACTTGCTTTTATTGGCGGTAAAATGATTTACGAAAGTATAAATCCCGACGATGATAAAGATGACGACCGAGCTTTGTCTTTTGGGAATTTGCTTATTATGTCCATCGCTACAAGTATAGATGCGCTTGCCGTTGGTATAGCATTTTCATGCGACGGAATGGAACTTGCAAATAACGGCGCAATTATGGGTGTTTTCGCTTCTTGCTTAATTATTTGTTGCGTTACTTTTATTTTATCCTCACTAGGAGTAAAGCTAGGCAAATTATTGGAATGTAAAATCAAAAAGAGTGCCGAGATTGCTGGTGGCGCGGTTTTGATTTTACTCGGTGTGAAAATATTATTAGAACACCTTTTTAATTTTAATATTTTGTGATTTAAAGAATATCGGATTTGTTTGTCCGATATTTTTTCTTCCTTGACTTATGAACAAAGTAATGATATTATATAAATATACTATAAATTCAAGGAGTTATTATGAAACGTATTCTTGTTTGCGTACTTTCCTTCATTATGGTAGCACTTCTTGTTTCGTTCTCATTATTAGCCACTTCGGCTTCTGAATTGGAACAGGAACTTATTGAATCAGTAGGTGTTCGTAATGATGATTCAAAATTTGATTTACTTATCGAAGGACCTGTAAATTATAGAGCGGGGGACGATATTACTGTTACTGTCAGCGTTGTAAATATTGCCTATGACGCTCCAATTGATTATGTCTATTTTGACTTTTATTATGATTCGACTAAACTCTTCATTACAAACGATATTGATGAGGGAAACCAAGGTAATCTTGTTTGTATAGATATAAATAGTTTGGGTGGCAATTGGGAGAGTTATGGCCAAATACATAGCAATTATTCCGAACTGACTCCCGATGAACTTCGTGCAGGCGTACAAGCTGTTCCGTATAATGATGGCGTTGTTAATGTTTCGATTTTAACAACAAGCATTGAATTTGATTCCATTACAGAAGACAATATTATTGTTTTTGAATTTACATTTAAAGTAAATGACGATGCAACTGGCGAAGTAGGTATTTATATTCCTAATAGTAGTGTTCAAGGTGGTGTAAATACCAATAGTGGCTTTACCACATTTAAGGGAAACGCAGGCTATTGTATAATTAACGAAGATACGTCAATCCTTGATGATTCAAGCGACGCAGACGAACAATCGTCGAACATTTCTTCTGATATTTCTTCTGACGGATCATTAGATGATTCGGATATTATTTCTGAATCTTCTGATAGTTCTATTGATGCTTCAAGTGACGAATCAAGTGAAACATCAAGCGATACAAGTAACGACTCAAGCGACGAAACTTCTTCTGATATTTCGGTAAATCCAGAATTGGAAAATGAACTTATTGGATTAGTCGGCGCATCGAATGAAAATCCTATGTTTGATCTTGTTATAACCGCACCTGAAAGTTATAAAGCAGGCGACGATATTGTTATTACTGTTTCAGTGCGCAACATCACTTCCGAGTACGGTCTTGACTATCTTAAATTTTTGTTCAAATACGATAATACGAAACTAATGCTTACAAATGACATAAATGAACGCGACCAAGGTTCTCTTGTGTGTATTGATATCAATGAATTAGGTGGCAATTGGGAAAGTTTTGTCATTGTGAAGAGCAACTTTAAAGATTTGACAACGGCTGATTTAAAGGAGGGGGTTCAAGCGGTTCCGGAAAATGACGGAGTTATTGATGTTACGGTTTTAACCTCGACACTATTCTTTGATTCTATTACCGATGACGATGTTATTGTATTTGAATTCACCTTTACCGCTAACGAAGATGCAGATGACGATTTCGGTGTTTATATTCCTAACGATAGCATTTTAGCAGCATTGAATGATAATGACGTTGGGTTGGATTTCTTTTACGGTAACGGCGGATACGCAATTGTAACTTATGACCCAACCTCGGTTGCACCGCCGGAAGAATCCTCCGAGCACACCTCTTCTGACGAGTCTTTTGATGATGTCTCCGAGGACACTTCTATCGAAGAATCCTCTGATGGCATATCGGAAAACACTTCAAGCGATGATTCCTCTGTCGAAGTTTCAAGCGATGATGTCTCCGAGGACACTTCTACCGAAGAATCCTCTGATGGCATATCGGAAAACACTTCAAGCGATGATTCCTCTGTCGAAGTTTCAAGCGATGATATCTCCGAGGACACTTCTATTGAAGAATCCTCTGATGATGTGTCCGAAGACATTTCAAGCGATACCTCCTCGGATGACGTTTTCTCTGATGAGTCCTCCGAAGATACCTCTTCTGATGAATCTTCCGATGATGTATCCGAAGATACCTCTTCTGATGAATCTTCCGATGATGTATCCGAAGATACCTCTTCTAATGAATCATCCAATGATACATCCTCAGATGATTCCTCTGAACCTGAATGGGAGATTCCAGAAATAAGTGTATACGATTTTGTATTTAATATTGATTCGGTGAACGGCATAATCTATGGGGAAGACACCATAATTATTACTTCTAACGATTTTTATTATGCCTGCTATCCTATGTGGTCCACAACTATTATTCTTGATAGAATCAATGATATGGTTTATTCGGTAAACAGTGTTATTGACAATCCTTACCATGACTATACTAACGTGAATCTAAAAGAAGGGCAAATTGCATTAGTTGTTCATTCAGCTGGCGACCGTCCGCAAGACGATAACGGAATTTACGAAAATTGGGAAGCGAGAGCGGTTGCCAGAGCGCTTAAAATTGGAGATAAATTGATTCTCGACAAGGTTGTTCTTACTGACAATAGTGCATGTATTAACGGAACTGCAACCGTTAAAGAATCAACCGACACTTCGCCCGATCCCGTTCCGGAACATGGTACAAATGGTATCATTTATAAATTAGGAGAAGACGGAACATATTGCTATATTGACAGTTATATAGGCACAGACAACAACGTAACAATTCCGTCTGTTTATATGGGATTACCTGTTACAGAAATACGTAACAATGCTTTCGAAAATCTTGAAATTGCCGCACTAATTATTCCCAAATCTATAACAAATATTGGTCAAAATGCATTCAACGGTTGCTTTGATTTAACAGAAATTTATTGCGAAGCAGAAGCTCAACCTGACGGATTTAGCGAGTATTGGCTCGGCAGCTCCGATACAACTGTTTTGTGGGGATATACCTACGATGTCGCCATGGAAGAATGTGAAAGTTGGATTGATATCTATAATAGCCTTGTTAAAGAAGAATACTGCGAAGCAGAATGGAATAATTTGCAAGATGTTCTCAACTCTGCAAACATCGATTTGTCTGCCGCCGACACTATCTTTAAATTGCGTCCAATTATCAAATCCCTCGAATATGCTCATTTAATCAATCCAAAAATTAAAGAATTTGCAGACATCAATGACGATGAGGTTATCGACGTTTTTGATTACCTTTTGCTAAAACGTTATTGCTTCAAAACATATCAATTTGATGAAGTTCAGTATTCAAGAGGTAATATCGACAGAAACGATACAATAGATGTATTTGACTTTCTTTTGCTTAAACGTATTGCGTTTAAATCTTATGTAGTTCAATAATTAAAAAAACAGCAGTAACAAGTATTTGTTACTGCTGATTTTTTATTAAATTAAACTTCGGTTCTGCCTTCAATTGCTTTCATCAAAGTAACGGAATCAGCATATTCCAAGGTTCCGCCTACGGGCAAACCATAAGCAAGACGCGTTACTTTTTTTTCAAAAGGCTTTATCAATCTTCCAAGATACATAGCCGTAGCTTCACCTTCGACGCTTGGGTTCGTGGCAATAATTACCTCGTTTACATTATCATCTAAACGGTGAAGTAATTCTTTGATTTTTAATTGTTCGGGACCGATTCCGTCAACAGGAGAAATGACACCATGCAACACATGATATTTGCCGTTATATTCATGCGTTTCTTCAATAGCTTCAAGAGCTTTATTGTCTTCGACAACAATAATCGTATCTAAACTTCTATGTTCATTAGAACAAACCGAACATACGTCATCCTCAGAATATGCTTGACACACCGAACAAAGATGCACACTTTTTTTTGCTTCAACTATTGACGATACAAATGTTTTGACTTCGTCTTCGCTCATTTCGATAACTCGATAAGCAAGGCGAGCGGCACTCTTTCTGCCGATTCCGGGTAAAGAAGCAAAACTGTTTACGAGTTTTTCGAGTGACGGTGTCATATAAAAAGCCTCCGATTAAAACAAACCGTTCATTCCGGGGATATTTCCGGTGATTTTTGACATCTCGTCGGAGTTAGTATCTTCTACACGTTTAATCGCTTCGTTTACAGCGGCAACCAATATATCTTCAAGAGTTTCTTTATCGTCGGGATCGATAATTTCGGGTTCGATAGAAATAGATAAGATCTCTTTCTTTCCGTTAATTTTAACGTTAACTACTCCGCCGCCTGCGCTGATTTCATATTCCTTTTCTTCCAATTCAGCTTGTTTAGCCGCCATATCTTCTTGCATTCTTTGTGCTTGACGCATAAGGGAGTTCATATCAGAAGGGCCGCCGCCCATACCTTTGGGAAGTCTTACTTTCACTTTGTTTCTCCTTAATTATATCGTTATCATAGTTCATCCATGAATGAAACTTGACTTTCGTTTTTTGTTTCTTGTTTCGCCTCTTCAAAAGTTATGTTTACCGATTTGCCGAGTGTTGAAACAAATGCATCGTTAAGCATATTGCCGCTTTCAATTTTAATCATGTCAATTGTAAATTGCTCGGATGCTATTATTACAACGTCGCCTTGCAAATAAACTTTCGATTTTTTTAGAAAAGAAAGCAGGGAAGGGTTGTCCGAAATAAATTCGTATATTTCTGAAATGTTGGGAAACGGTATTCTTTCATGTGAGATATCCTTCGTCGCAACATTCTCCTCGGATTTTATTATTTCGGGAGTTTCAACTATACTTTCGGTTTCAATAAAATTTTTATTTAAACCTGTTGCAGAAAGAACTGCTAACCTTTTTTCAAGCTCGGAAATGCGTGCTGCAAGTGCTTTGGGTGAGTCAGAAACCGTTTTATCGCACATTCTGATTACAGACATTTCCAAAACGACACGCTTATTCACCGAATATCTCGAAATTCGACTTTGAGTTTCTTCAAGAACCGAACTTATATAAAATAATTGTTCGGGAGTGAATTTTTCGCATACATTTAAATATTCGGATTTTAATTTTCCGCGTTTTCCGAATTTAACAAGTTGCTTTTCTATAATTATATCTCGTACCGCTAATGATAAATCATCAATAAATACCGAAATATCTTTTGAAGAACGGTGTACTTGTTCAACGATATCCATGGCAACAGGAACGTTTTTATCTGATATTGCAGACAGCAGGGAATATATGGTTTCGTCACCCGCAAGACCTAACACGTTACGTATCGTTTCGGTGGTGAGTTCACCTACGCTTCCGTTGGAGCAGGCTTCCAAAAGCGATAACGCATCACGCATAGAACCATCAGCAAGTTGAGCCAAAAGTTCGGCAGAGCCGTCTGCAAGATGAATATCTTCTTGTTCGGCAACGTATACTAACCTTTTATTAACCGCCTCTGTATCAATTCTCGAAAAATCAAATCGAATACATCTTGAAATAATTGTAGGCGGCAGTTCATTGATTTCGGTTGTTGCGAGTATAAAAACAACATATTCCGGCGGTTCTTCAAGTGTTTTTAACAGGGCGTTGAACGCGCTGTCCGTAAGCATATGAACCTCATCGATGATATAAACGCGCTTTTTTAATACCGATGGGGGATATACCACTTCGTCACGCAAATCGCGCACATTGTCAACTCTGTTGTTACTTGCAGCATCGATTTCAAGAACGTCGGTTGCGCTTCCAGAATCAATGGCTTTGCAGGATGAACAGTTATTACAGGGATTGCCGTTAATGGGATTCTCGCAGTTGACAGCTTTTGCTAAAATCTTCGCGGAAGAAGTTTTACCGGTACCGCGAGTACCACAAAAGAGATACGCATGCGAAACTCTGTTTGTATCACATTGTTTTCTCAAAATGGAGGTAATATGTTCCTGTCCGCAAATTTCATCAAAAGTACGCGGACGCCACTTTCTATATAGCGAAAGATACACAATGAATTCCTCCATATGTTAAAAATTATGAGATACAAAATATGACCATACACCCTATGTCGAACATAACTTCCGCCCGGAAACCGAAATTACCTCTCAAGACAGGCACCCTTACGGCACATCCGCAGGTCTGCTTAATGCTGCTTGGTTCCCCACCTGACATAATTCGCAGGTGCGAATTGCGCAAGGACCCGCCTCTCAACAAGGTGCATTCGGCGCAACGACACAAACTGTGCCCTCGATAGGTGTTCACCCCCACTATAGCGGATTGTGGGTACAAGGCACCGCTAACTCCCCGGTCAGTATGGTCATATTTCATATCTCATTCTTTTGTATTATATCACATCAACCGATAGTTTTCAATAGCTTTTTATAATAAATGTTTATTGTTTTTGGATTGACAATTATATATTATTGGGTTATAATTATAAGATAGGAGGCGATTATATGAATTCTTCTGTTTTCAAAATTTTCTTTTCTAAAATCAGTGAAGAAAAATGGCTTAATACAATGGGTGAGCAAGGTTATTCTCTCACAAGTGTAAAAGATTCTAAATACACTTTTACAAAACACGAGGGCAAAAAATTCAATTATTCGATACAACAGCTTGGTTTCTCGCCCAATAGCGAAGACGCCATGAAGTATTTTAAATCCCTTGAAAAAGAGGGGATTAAACCCTTTGCATTTTCTGGCAATTGGGCTTATTTTGCAAAAGATGATGGTGTTATTACGCCGTCTGCCGAATCGTACAAAAAAAATTCAATACCGTATTTTTGGCGCGCGTTGTATATGTTGTTTTTTGCCATTTGCGGTTCGGTTGTATGCGGATACCAAATTTTTGCTATTGGCTTTCTCGAACGCGTTGGCTATGAGGGCAAAGGTTTTATACAAAAAACGTTTGAACTTTCAAAAGACGGCGGTTTACGTGATGGAGTTGTAAATATTTTAAAAGGCTTCGGGAACGCTTTCTTTAAACTGTTAAACGCATATTTTAAAATTTGGACAAACATTTTCGGCAACAGCGACGCGGTTGCAGTAATATCAATTGTTGCGCCTATAACCATTTTATTGTTAATCTTCGGTGCTCTTAACCTACAACGATACTTCTCATATCGTTCTCTTGCATACAAATCGAAAAATAGTGCAGATGCTTCTTCTGAGGAAATAGGAGACATTATTGATGCAAAGCAAAACGTATAGTATAAAACTTTCGGAAGTTGCCGAAAAGTATAATCTTGATATTGTTTATGTTCCCGATAACTATGAATCTATTCTTGTTTTCCGTTCGGATTTAAGCCGTCCCGGACTTCCTTTGGCAGGTTTCTTTTCGAATTTTGAAAATGAACGTATTCAACTTATCGGAAATATGGAGCATAGCTTCTTGGCGTCGCTTTCCAATGAAGAACGACGCGAATCGCTAAAAAAATTCTTCGCTTGTTCGGTAAAAGCGGTTATTGTGACAACATCATTGACAGTATTTCCCGAATTGCTCGAAGAAGCAAAATTAAGCAACACACCTTTGTTTACTAGTACAAAGCAAACTTCCGAACTAATGGCGGCGGTTACATCGGGATTAAACGTTTCGTTGGCGGAACGTATAACGCAACACGGTGTTCTTGTCGAAGTATACGGTGAAGGTGTTTTGATACTTGGTGATAGCGGCATCGGTAAAAGCGAAACTGCAATCGAGCTTGTAAAACGTGGTCATAGATTGATCGCTGATGATGCAGTTGAGATTAAAAAAGTATCCGCTATTTCACTTGTAGGTAGTGCTCCCGAACTAATAAGACACTATATCGAACTTCGAGGCATCGGTATTGTCGATGTACGCCGTATATTCGGTATGGGTTCGGTTAAGGACTCCGAAAAAATAGACCTCATTATCAACTTCGAAAACTGGGTGCAAGGAAAGCTTTACGACCGCTTCGGTTTGGATTCCGAGTTTACCGAAATTTTAGGCATTAAAATTCCCTCTATAACCGTTCCCGTGAAACCGGGACGTAACCTCGCTGTAATTATAGAAATTGCGGCAATGAATCATCGCCAAAAGAAAATGGGATTCAATACCGCAGCAGAATTTGAAAAAAGATTGCAAGAACAGGCAAAAAGTTTCGAATAATTATTTTTGGAGAAAAAATATGTATTATCTTGGGATAGATCTTGGCGGAATGTCAATTAAAGCAGGGGTGTGCGACGATAACGGCAAAATTCTTATAAAAGACACTTGCCCGACCGTACGCGATGAAGACGGTGATAGAATTATTACCGATATGGCAAAGTTATGTCTTAAAGTTATTAACGATGCTAATCTTACCGTTGATGATATTGAATATGCAGGTATTGCGTCGCCAGGTAGTGCTGATAACGAAAAGGGCATTATTATTTATGCATCAACGATGCCTTTTTTGAATTATCCAATAGCGCAAAAGCTTTCTGAACTTACCGGCATCAAAAAGATTTATATAGACAATGATGCCAATGCCGCTGCAAAAGGCGAAGCAACGTACGGCGCGGCAAAAGGATATAAACATTCTCTGTTCATTACAATCGGTACAGGTGTTGGTGGCGGTATTATTATCGATGGCAAAGTATATTCCGGTTTTAATTTTTCGGGTGCCGAACTTGGACATATCGTTATAGTTAAAGACGGCGAAGACTGTTCTTGCGGTAGACGAGGCTGTCTTGAATGTTATGCATCCGCGACGGGATTGATTAAGCAGACAAAAGAAAAGATGCTTGAAGATAAAGAAAGTGCTTTGTGGAAGGTAGTCAATGGTGATATTGACGCCGTGAATGGAAAAACTGTCTTTGACGCTATGCTCGAAAAGGATCAATCCGCTTTTGAAGTGTATAATAAATATATTGAATACTTGGCAAGTGGAATAACAACTTTTATAAATATATTTCAGCCTGAGGTTTTAAGCATAGGCGGAGGCATTTCCAAACAAGGAGAAAAACTTATTGCGCCCATTCGCGAAATTGTTGAAAGAGAACAGTATTCGCGTTTCTGCGAAAAGAAAACTATTATAAAAGTTGCAGAATTAGGAAATGATGCGGGTATAATTGGTGCAGCTTCACTCGGCAAATAAACATGGAGATATTATGGCTTTAATTTTAGACACAGAAAAACAAATTTTAAATACAATTGCTTTACGTGGTATAGTTATTTTTCCCGGAACAACGGCGAGTTTTGAAATAGGCAGAAAAATATCTATAAACGCGTTAAAAAATGCAGAAAATGCTGACGCACCGTTGTTCCTTGTAACGCAGGAAGATCCTTCCATTGTTGAACCCAAGTCAAACGACTTGATGAAAACGGGTGTTGTTGCGCGTATTCTTCATACTGCACGTTTAAAAGACGGCGGCATACAGGTTGTCGTTGAGGGTATTAGAAGAGCAGAACGCGGCGAAACTTTTATCACTGATGACCTTATCAGTTGTGAAATCGTTGAACGTCAATTAAGACGAACATCTTCATTTACGCAAGAACGCATTGCAACAAAAGAACTTCTCGAAGTTTTTACAGAATATTTAAACTATATTGCAAAACCATCGGAAGAGATTGTTGAGGAAGTTAATAAACTTCATGATTCTTCTCAAATAGCGGACTTTCTTGCAAGTAATTTCATTGTAAATTTTGATGAACGTAAAATCTTACTTGAAGAATATGATACAACCAAACGTATAAGAAAGTTATGCGAAATTTTCGAAAAAGATATCGAAATATTTAATTTGGAAAATAATATCCAACAAAAGGTACGCCATAATCTTCAAAAACAACAACGCGATATGTATCTGCGTGAGCAAATGCGCGCTATACGTAACGAACTTGGCGAAGATGCAACTAATGAGGATACCGAAGATAGCGACGAATATTACTCTAAAATCAAATCAGCTAATTTACCTAATGAAATCGAGGAAAAATTGCTTTCCGAAAATTCTAAATTGGTAAAGATGCCTTTCGGAACCCCCGAAGCGACCGTAATTCGTAATTATATCGAAACATGTCTTGAACTTCCTTGGAATAAAAAGAGCAAGGATAGGCTTGATATAAGTGCTGCTAAGAAAATTCTTGATAAAGACCATGACGGAATAGAAAAGGTTAAAGAAAGAATACTTGAATTTCTTTCTGTTAAGCAATTAAAGCCCGATTTAAAAGGTCAAATTCTATGTTTCGTCGGCCCTCCTGGTGTAGGTAAAACTTCGATAGTAAAATCTATCGCTCGTGCTACTAACCGCAAATTTGTTCGAATCTCGCTCGGCGGTATTCGTGACGAAGCGGAAATCAGAGGTCATAGAAGAACCTATATAGGTTCCATGCCGGGTAGAGTTATAAATGCTTTGAAATTGGCGGGAACGTCAAATCCCGTTATGTTATTTGATGAGTTAGATAAACTCACCAAAGATTCGCACGGTGACCCGACAAGTGCTATGTTAGAAGTGCTCGATGTTGAACAAAATAATGCGTTTCGCGATAACTTTATTGAAATTCCGGTAGATCTTTCGGAATGTTTATTTATTGCAACAGCAAATACAACCGAAACTATCCCTGCGCCCCTTCTCGACAGACTTGAAATCATCAACATGGGTAGTTATTCGGACAAAGAAAAGCTTTCTATTGCCCAAAATCATCTTATACCGAAACAATTAAAACTTCACGGACTAAAAGCTTCGCAATGTCGATTCAATGAAGAAGCTGTCAAAGAGCTTATAACCTCCTACACTCGCGAAAACGGCGTGAGAGGATTGGAACGCGAGATCGCATCAGTATGTCGTAAAAGTGCAAAACGCATCGTAGAGGGTGAAACCAAGGTCAATGTGAACGTTCCTACGATTCGTTCCATGCTCGGTCCGCAAAAGTTTATTCCCGATAGCATATACGATACCGATGAAGTGGGTATTGTTAACGGTCTTGCGTGGACATATCTTGGCGGTGATATGCTTAGAATAGAATGCAGCTCGATGAAGGGAAGCGGTAAACTCGAACTTACGGGACATCTCGGCGACGTCATGAAAGAAAGCGCACGTGCCGCCGTAAGCTATATACGTAAGCATTGTGATGAATTAGGAGTAGATGAAATGTTTTACTCCAATCTTGACATTCATATTCACGTACCCGAAGGCGCAATTCCGAAAGATGGTCCGTCTGCCGGAATTACCATTGCTACTGCGCTTGTTAGCGAACTCACCGGTAAGAGCGTAAAACGTGACGTATGTATGACGGGTGAGATAACGCTAACGGGTAGAGTTCTGCCAATAGGCGGCTTGAAAGAAAAATCAATGGCGGCATATAAATGCGGTGCAACCAAAGTGATTATTCCGTTTGAAAACCAATCGGATATCGAACAATTTGATTCGGAGGTTAAAAACGCGCTTCAATTTATTCCGGTAAAACATATATCGGAAGTATTGGAAATCGCGTTGAATAATTGAAAATGGAAATGTCTTTTGGTGGTTTAAACCTACATAAAACCGATTTAAAAATGACTGCCGGACTGCCGTGGCAATTGATCAAAGGCGGTATCCCTCAGATTGCGTTTGTAGGACGTTCTAACGTGGGTAAAAGTTCACTCATAAATTCGCTTTTAGGCAGAAAAAAGCTCGCAAGAGTATCTTCCGAGCCGGGTAAAACTATTACCGTGAATTATTACGAGGTGGACAATAAACTTTGCCTTGTAGACCTTCCGGGTTACGGATTTGCAAGGCGCGCAAAAAGCGATATAAATAAGTGGTCTGCATTGACAGAACATTATTTTGTTGATAATTCTGCGCTCACATACGTGTTGCAACTTATTGATATCCGTGTTGGGATAACAGAAGACGACAAGATGATGTTGGGATATCTTGACCATTATAATGTTCCATATATGGTTGTTGCCACGAAATGTGACAAACTTAACAAAACCCAACTTAACGAGGCATGCGCAAAATTGTTATCAAGTGGTGTTTTGCGCAGTAATACCGAGGTTATACTCTATTCATCTTTAAAGGGAACGGGTAGAGATACACTTTGGCAAAGAATTATCGAAATGGCTCTTGGAGGTACTGATGATACACAATAATATATCTGTATTAGATAACGGACATCTTGCTTTTGCAGATGCAGATGTTGTTGAGCTTGCAAAAAAATACGGTACACCGTTGTATCTTATCGACGAAAACAAAATACGTGAAAACTGCCGTAAATATAAGTCGACTGTTGAAAAGTATTTTGGTTCGGAAAGTTTACCTCTGTATGCAAGCAAAGCCCTTTGTTATAAGGACATTTATCGTATTATCAACAGCGAAGGGTTAGGGATAGATGTTGTTTCGGGCGGTGAACTTTATACCGCGCTAAGTGTTGGTTTTCCTGCTGAAAAAGTATATTTCCACGGAAATAATAAAACCGAATTCGAAATTACATACGCACTTGATAACAATATTGGCTGTTTCGTTGTTGATAATTTCGATGAGTTGTATTTCCTTAATGACGAGGCGGCTAAAAGGGGAGTGGTGCAAAACATTTTGCTTCGCCTCTCACCCGGTATAGATCCTCATACTCACCGCGCGGTAGTTACAGGTAACGTCGATTCGAAATTCGGTTTACCTATCGAAACAGGTCAAGCGTTTGAATTTGTAAGCGCGGCACTTAATTGTAAAAATATAAATCTTGAAGGTATTCATTGCCATATCGGAAGCCAAATTTTTGATAAGTACCCGTTTACAGATGCGGCAAAGAATATGCTCGACTTTGCATTATTGGTCAAAAATGAACTTGGTTATTCGTTCAAAAAAATCAATCTCGGCGGTGGTATTGGCGTTCGTTACGTAGAAAGCGATTCCAAGTCCGATATTGATGAAATAATGTGCGAAATTAAAAACGAGCTCGACGAGCTCGTTTCCGAAAGAGGTTTGGATAAACCTATATTCCTTTTTGAAATGGGCAGATACATTGCTGCAAATGCCGGTATGACGCTTTATACCGTCGGTTCTGTAAAGGAAATCAAGGGTTACAAGAAATACGTCTGCATTGACGGTGGTATGTGCGATAACCCCAGATTTGCATTGTATCAATCAAAGTATACATTCTACAACGCAAGTAATGCGAATAGCGAACCCGAAGAATTAGGCACCATCGCAGGCCGTTGCTGTGAAAGCGGAGATGTTTTGAGCGATGAAATCAAACTTCAAAACTTCTCTCGCGGTGATATCCTCGCGGTTGCTGTTACAGGCGCATATAACTATGCAATGTCGTCAAATTACAACCGAGTTCCTAAACCTGCAATGGTTTCTATATCAAACGGTAATGAACGACTTGTTGTTAAACGTCAAACATACGAAGATATTATAGCTAACGAAATTTAAAATAGCGATAAAAAGCGCGGTTTCTTTGCATTGACGGTTAAACCGTCAAGATAGCCAAGGGTTGCGCTTTTTTTACAACCAATAAATGTTACAGAATACGCACATAGGGCCTGAGATTTATAACCGATCTCACGGTCCTTTTTATTTACCGCATATTTTCCGTCACCAACCAGAGGGTGTCCGATATGAGCAAAAGAGGCGCGGATTTGATGCGTTCTGCCGGTAATCAATTCAATTTCCAAAAGAGAATAATCTTTGTTACGAGAAATAGAAACTGTGTTATATTTAGTGATTGCATACTTCGTATCGCGCGATTCTTTATCTTTAACACGTACAATATTATTCGTTGAATCTTTTTGAAGATTAAGTTTTATTTCGCCGTTTTTGGGGATTATAACACCGTGCACAGCTGCAAGGTAGATTTTTTGAATTTTTCTTTCCTTGATAATCTCATTCATCTCACGTAAAGCAGGAGCATTTTTCGCGGCGATAACAAGCCCCTCGGTATTTCTATCTATTCTGTTGCATAGGGCAGGGGCAAAACTGTTTTCGTTTTCGGGGTTAAACTCACCCTTTTCGATGAGATAAGCTGTTATACGGTCTATAAGAGTATCGCCCTCTTCGTTTGAATCAGAATGAACGAGAAGCCCCGATTCTTTATCCGCTATTAAAATATTTTCATCTTCATAAGCGATGTTTACAATACCTTTTGTTACAATACGTTTTGGAGAATTTTCATCAAAGAGATCATCAGGTGCAAATATCAATAACAAATCGCCTTCTACAAGAATTTGGTTTTCCTTTGCACGTTTTCTGTTGACTGTTATTTTCTTCTTGCGTATCAATTTATACATCATAGACATCGGAAGATTTTTAAATTTCTTTGTAAGAAACTTATCCAATCTTTGTCCTGCATCGTTCTTGCCTATGTTAATTTCTCGCATATTGACCTCGCGAAATAAATTTAAAATGGTGTAAATATTATAACATCGAAAGAAATTTTTTTCAATACAATAATTCACCCAAAATGCATTTGTGCAAAATGCTGTTTTTCGTTTGACGAAATAGGTATAAAAAAACTGTCATATTTTGACAAAAACAATATATTGTTATACTCGCAAGGTGCCAACACCAAATAAGGCACACGTTGACATGGTTTACATAATTATGTTTACATAATTATGCTACATAATCCACAATTTTGGATTATTTTATTAAAAACACTTGAAATAATAAGAGATTTATATTATTATAAATATTGCACGAATTCGAAATGCGAGGGACATAATATGTCGCATTATAAAAACCTTTTGTTCATTGGCGGCGGAAACATCGCCGGTGCAGTTGCTTGTGGTTTAGTATCCTCTGGCACGATACCGGCAAAATACGTTACAGTTTATGATATAGATGCTTCAAAATTCACCAAATTCAACGAGTTAGGAATCAACACTACCACCGAACTTTCTGTTGCAGTGAATGATGCCGAAATCGTTTTCTTGGCGGTTAAACCCGCTATCGTTAAAAGTGTTATGAAGCAGTTGAGCGAATTTGATAACCTGCTTGAACGTGTGGTTTTCGTTTCGTTTGCTGCTGCTGTTTCCATAAAGCATATCGTCGAATCCGCAGGTCGTAACATTGCAGTCATTCGTACTATGCCCAGCACACCCATTTTGGTAGGTGAAGGCGTTCTTGCAATTACGCATAATGAATTGGTCAATACACGCGATTTTGAATTCTTTTGCAGAATGATGTCAGCTATTTCGCATATTGCGATTATAGACGAGGCGCAAATGAATCCTATAATCTCTGTTCACGGTTCTTCGCCTGCGTATG
This sequence comes from Clostridia bacterium, assembly GCA_017630915.1. GTDB lineage: Bacteria > Bacillota > Clostridia > Oscillospirales > CAG-382 > Coliplasma. The sequence goes on along the minus strand of JAGBUH010000115.1, from coordinate 12,368 downwards.
TTTATTTATTCGTCAAATCCATGCTCGATGCAGCCGAAAAGCAAGGTATTTCCAACGAAGTTGCTTTGCCTTTGATTTTAAAAACAATTAAGGGTTCAGTTACAATGATTGAAAAGAGCAGCGATTCTATTGAACAGTTAATCAAAAATGTCGCTTCTCCCAACGGTACCACACTCGCCGCTTTAAATTCTTTTTATGATGATGATTTCAGCGGCGCAATTGATAGGGCAATGAATGCGTGTACAAAGCGTGCTGATGAAATCGCGTTAGAACTGTAATTATTTTATACTTGTCCGCATAAACCTTTATTGGTGATAAAAAATGAATGTGGACAATACTTCTCGTGCACTAACGATCTATGTCGGCGATACTAACACCAACAAAGGATATGTAACAAATATCTTACAAAAATTGTATGACCTTTTAAAAGTTTTGTTTTTAAAACGAAGTAGGTTACTATCTTTCTTTTTGATAGAATATTTTTTATTTATATTCTTAGGCTCATGCATTGCCGCTAAAAGCAGTTTTGTATTTTGTTATGTTTATGATATTCTTTTTGATGAAACGACGCTCATTTTCCTAATCGGCTCTTTGGTGATTACGACACTTTCGTCGTTTTCAATTTTTGGAAAAATCATTCCTGCATTCTTATGTTGTATGTATGCTTTCTTTATAGGCGTTATACAATATAGTATGCATTCATATTTTACTTTTTCTGATAGAATGATTTATTTGTTGTTTTTATGTCTCTTATCAGTTTTTTCCTTTTTGGTAATAATACTTTTGTGTGAATCATTTCTCTTTGCAAAGTTCACCTCAAAAGGGAAGAGTGCATACCAAAAATCCAAACCCATAGTTTTATTTTTACTTTTTTCTTGTATTGATACTTATTTAATATCAATTACTTATAGTTATATTATCAATTTTTTAATGGTAGGATAGTTAAAATGATTGGTTGTGAAAATCTAACCTCACAACTTAATAATTTTCTCGGTTTTTTAAGGGATGTCAAAAAATCCTCTGATAATACTGTCCAAGCATATAGACGCGACCTCGAAAAGTTTCTCGACTATGCTCTTGACGAACGTATTGATGATTTTTCTTCTGTTGATTCCGATACTGTAGCCGATTTCAAGCGTTATCTGACCGCAAAAGGTCTTTCTGCGTCTTCTGTCAGCCGTACGTTGTCATCGATGAGAAGTTTGTATCAATATTTAATATCTAACGGCATTTGTGAATCAAACCCTGCAAAAGCGGTTCATAATGACAAGGTAGAGAAGAAAGAACTCATGGTATTAACATCCAAAGAGGTCGAAACATTGTTGGCACAACCCGATACAACCGATATAAAAGGTATGCGTGATAAAGCAATGTTGGAAATTCTTTATGCTACGGGCATCAAAGTGTCCGAACTTATCGGATTAAATATTGATGACGTAAATACGCAACTTTCTTTCATACGTTGCGGTTCTGACGATAAGGAACGTTTTATCCCGATTTATCCTATTGCGGTTAAAGCTGTCTCCACTTATTTGGATAAATCGAGAAAAATGTTCGTTTCAGATTCGCGCGAAAAAGCACTTTTTGTGAATGTAACCGGCGAAAGAATGACAAGACAGGGTTTTTGGAAGATTTTAAAGAGTTACACGCAGTCGGCGGGCATAAAAAAGTCCATAACCCCGCACACTTTAAGACACTCTTTTGCGGCGCATTTGCTCGAAAACGGCGCCGACATACATGATATTCAAGTGATTCTTGGGCATTCCGACATTGCTTCTACGCAACGTTATGCTCAATTCCTTAAAGATAAAATGAAAAACAGTTACATTAAATTCCACCCACGCGCATGAGGATAAATAATGGGCAAGATATACGATTTTTTTTCCGGTTCAAATAAATCCGGGAAAGGCGTCACAAAAAAACAGGTCGAATTTGATAAGAAATTAGGCTTGGGCTTTTTCTTTCGCCTTTTAAAAACAAGGTTAGGAAAGTTCTCTGCAACCAATTTGATATTTGCGCTTTGTAATATATTTTTATTTGTTGCGTTGTTTGGTTTATCGGGTATACTCGATGATACAGCTCCTACCGCTGCAAATCCACTATATACGCAAATAAGCGCTGCAACAAAGAATGACAGTAGTCCTGCCATAGCATCACTATACAGTATTTATTGTGCATCGGTCGAATGGAGAGTAATTTCTGATATATCTCGTTATTTGATGTATAGCATTTTCACATTGGTCATTACGTTTGGCTTATCTACCATTGGCATGGTATATAACATCAGAAATGTTTGCACCGGAGAACACGTTGATACTTGGAACGACTTCTTTTATTCTATAAAACGAAACTTTAAACAAGGTATCGTTATCGGTATAATGGACGCTTTGCTGATATGTTTGTTAGTATATGACATTTTTGCATATCGTTCTGAATCTGCAGAATTTATATTTTTGGTGTTTTTCTATGCTTCAATAGTGTTTGCAGTTATTTATTATATAATGAGATTCTACATCTACCTTCAACTTGTAACATGTGAAATGACAATAGGGAAGATGATTAAGAATGCATTTTTGTTAACTGTGCTTGGCTTCAAGCGCAATTTCATCGGATTGATTGGCGCTCTTGCTTTTATTTTTGCATTCCTGTATGCATACATTCTTTTACCGCAGTTTTCTGTTTTACTGTTATGTATGTTTGCTTTTTCATTCTTAACATATATTGGAGTTTACTGCGCATATCCGATTATAAAACGATATGTAATTGATCCTTATTATGAAGATCATCCCGATGAACGTCCCGAAGACCCTTGGTCCACAACAGAACCTGTATTTGTAGATAGAGGATAAAATTCAAAAAGCCAACGTGATTTTCACGTTGGCTTTAAAAATGGGGAGTAAGCTTTTCCCTGCAAAATTTTATACTCAATTGTATAAAATAGAAATTTTATACAATATAGGGAATGGATTAAAATAAAAAAGACCTCATATAAGGTCTTTTTCTTTATGAAACTGTTATAAATTCTACCGAGATATCTTCATCATCAACATTTGACGTTATCTCTGTTATTGGAAGAATCCCACCATAGTCATACATTGGTTTATTTGTAAGCGACATTACATCTACATGATGATTATTACAAAAAGATCTGATATCTTCACCATATTGGTATTTATTCAAATCACCGGTAAACGCTATAAGATTATCAGCGATTTTTCCTGCACAACCGCCAATTAAACCGTGACTGTATCCGTTTAGACCTATATCATTACTATCTGTAATAGTCAATACATCGTATCCATATTTTCGCATTGTTTTTCCAATGTAATAATCGCTTGTTATAACCGCGCTTTCATTAACTAACACGGTACAACATTTTGCATAATTCTGTGGAACATATATACTCAGCAATTCTTCATAATTAGCATACGCTTTAATCAGATAATCAACGCTTTTACCGCATACCAAGGCATGTCCCGCGCGAAAATTATTGAACGGACAATCAAACGGATATAAATTTGACAGTTCGGTTTCAGATTCTCTAAATAATTTAGGCGGAAGTCCTTTTGGAAGATAATCGGCATCATTTTCGCAAAGCCAAAAACCCTTGCGAAAATTATTAACTAATATATCAGGATGATACGCAAGTTCGCCGGTCATATTCTTCGATTTACCAAGCACGTATGGTTTTATCATCATACTTTTAAGTTCATCAACAAGTTCGTGAGGCATTATCCCCGACACGAACACACGTTTGACTTTATTTTGTGGCAAAAAAGGTACGCAATACTTTTCTCTTAACATAACATCAAATAGGAATAAATCATGAACGTTTATTCGTCTAAAAGTTTTAGTAAATCAAATACGCCACGAAGCGGTATAATATTTACACCTTCGACAGCCTTAATAGATTTTATCGAGTGATACGGCAAAGCAATTCTCTTAAATCCTAAACGCACCGCTTCGTTTATGCGCTGTCCGGTATTCGAAACTGATCTACATTCACCGGCAAGTCCGATTTCGCCAAATACAATCAAATCGTCCGGAATCGGTATGTTTTTATATGTCGATATCATCGCCATAGCGCAAGCGGCATCACAAGCAGGCTCTATCAAACGCATGCCTGCTGCCACATTAACATATACGTCTTGTGACGAAAACTTCATACCAAGGCGTTTTTCGAGCACTGCGAGCAACAATGCTGTACGGTTATAATCAATCCCTGATGACATTCTTCTTGGCGTTGGATATACTGTTGGAGTGACCAAACATTGAACTTCTGCAATAATGGGACGACTTCCCTCCACCACGCAAACGGGACAATTTCCAGGCACACCTTTGGGGCGTTGTGAGAGCAACATTTCCGAAGGTTTTTCTATTTCAGTCAAACCTTCCTCGCCCATTTCAAAAACGCCGATTTCATTTGTTGAACCATAGCGGTTCTTTTCGGCACGCACAATACGGTACGCATGTTGTTTGTCGCCCTCGAAATATAAAACCGCGTCAACCATGTGTTCAAGCACCTTGGGGCCTGCAATAGCACCCTCTTTATTAACATGCCCTACCAAAAGCATTGAAACACCATCTTCCTTTGCTTTTCCGATAAGGCGTAATGCACACTGCCGCACTTGTGTAACGCTACCTTGCGACGAAGGATAATTATCGTCATACATAGTTTGGATAGAGTCGATAATTACAACTTCGGGAGCTATTGTGTTAATTTCCGTTATGATACTATCAATATTATTTTCGCTTAAAATAAATACGTTATCGTTATCAACACCAAGACGTCTACATCTTAACTTTATCTGTGCCGATGATTCTTCACCGGTAATATACAAAACTTTGCCGTGATTGCCAAGTTGACTGCATATCTGCAACAAAAGGGTAGACTTCCCTATTCCCGGTTCACCCGAAAGTAAAACAACCGATCCGGCGACTATGCCACCACCAAGTACGCGGTCAAATTCGCCAATTCCCGTACCGGTTCGTTCCTTTTCATTGAATGAAATATCTTTAATACGAGCAGATTTGGGTTTTTCGGTAGTCGCTGAATTATTGGGACGCGATTTTTTTGTTTTGACCGATACAGCAACTTCGCTTTCACGTTCGGAAAAACAATTCCATTCGCCACACTGAGGACAACGCCCATACCATTTTGAAGCAACGTAACCACAGTTTTCGCATATAAATTCAGTCTTCATTCAATTTTCTCCAAACATTCAACAAGTCCGCAATAGATTGTAAAAGCAAGTGCTTTTTGATATTCTTTATCAGAAAGCCTTTGGGCTTCTTCTTTATTAGATAGAAAACCACACTCAACCAAAACAGCAGGTATATCAAGGTTTTCCAAAAGATAAATAGTTTCGTTACCGGATTTTACAAGACGTTTATTATCGGTTTGAAGCAAACGCGAATTTTCTTGTATTGAATCTGCAAATATTTTACTTTGTGCATTGTTCTCCGAATAAAAAGTTTGCAAACCGCGACAATATGTGGCTGGAAACTTATTCATGTGAATGCTAACAAAAATAGCTTTTTCAAATTCGTTGGCAAACTCCACTCTATTTCGCACATCAAAATGCTTTTTGCGATTTTCTTCGCCTTGTCTATATAAAAGAATATCCTCATCACGCGTAAGAGCAGTTTTATATCCGTTAGATATGAGAATATTATTTAAAACAAGCGCAACATCTAAATTCAATTCCTTTTCAATTAAACCATTATCAACTGCACCGGGATCTTCGCCGCCGTGTCCTGCATCAATAATAATAGTAATATCATCAGAATAGACATCAGCATTTGCCGACTTTGCCTTTCGTAATCCTTTATATCCCACCGACGTGAACATAGATGCGAATATATAGAACAGCAAAGTCGCTGCTATAACAAATGCAAGTATATATATACTTATTCGCGCTTCCTTATAAACAGTAGTTTTCATATAAACCTCACATAAAACAATTTTGTAAGATTATATGAAAACTAAACGTTTGCTATTCGTCTTTATCTCTATTCTTGGGCTTTCTTTCCAAAGGCCCGTCAAACGGAGGTTTCACGTTCATGCCTAACATACCGCGTAAGGTTTTGTCTTTTGATCCGATTGCATATCCAAGTGTACTCGATATTATCGCAGGCAACAAAGTAACAAGGATATAACCAATAATACCAATATAATCGATAAGTTTATATAAACACAAAAAACTACCTTGACAGAAATAGAAGAGCAATAAGGGGATTGGCGTGGCATCATGCCCCTCGGGAGTAAAAATCACAACACCGACGGCGACAAGGCCGATTAAAATCACAGGCGAATAACCAATCAAAGCAATTTTTAAGCCTTTGAAAGTATCGGGCCTTTTGCCTTCGCCGCGTAATTGTATACCCTCTTTAACTGCGCAGAAAAAAGAATCATCATAGTGCATAAAACACATCAAACCGATTGTAAATGCGCTTGCAATCAAAGCGATAGAACTGATACCAACCGTTTCGCTTTCGAGGGTAAGCACAGCAAGACCTACCATCAAACCAAGCAACGACATTACAAGATGCGTAAGCATAAATTTGACAATAATACCACTATTTTCTCGTATGAATTTAATCATTTATTGCCTCTTTTGGATTTCATAATAACAACAGTTGCTATTACAACAGCAACAACGCCAACACCAACAAGTGCCCAAACCAACCAACCGTTTGCATCTTCTTCACCCGCACTGTCAGCAGAAGAAACATTCATCTCACTACCATTCGCGGCACTAATTTCAACATCAATAGACGGCATGACAATCATCTCGTCGCTATCCCAGGGCCAATTATCACCGCTTGCATCCCCGCTTGTTATAGGATCATTTGATATAGGCGGAACATAACTTGATTCAGAAGAAGTACCTTCGGAATTTACAGATTCGGAAGAGTTTGGGTCTTGAATAGAAATATCGCTTTTTTCAATATCAGGTTCAGCAGGTTTATCAAAGTTGATATTTATCGTTGCGTTGCTACCAGAAATATCAAACATATCAATTGCCATACCGTTTTCGGTTTCTTCGCTTAACAAATGCTTATATTGCAATTCAACTTTGGTAGTTTCTTTTTTTATAGGTTCAAATTCAAGATTGATGCCAAGTTCATTATCTTCAGTGATACCGATTCCGACAGGAGCTACAACAAAAATCCAACTATAAACGCCTCCTCCTTGATCATACGATAAATCTTCAATGGAGCCGTTTTTAATATAATTATCCCATCTTTCGGGATAAGCCGCTTCGGCTTTTACAAGTTTTAGAACATTAGGATCGTATTTTATATCATATTCCACACTTATAATGCCTTCTTCTGCCTTAATATCAACCAAAAAAGCAGAAATTGCAATTCTTTCGGTTTCGGTGTTGTAAGAATAGCTAACGTCAAGTGATGCATCAACATTACTTTCTGCCAAAACATTAACACACGATAAAATCATAAACATAAGCGTAAAGATAAAAACAAATGTCTTTTTCATTTTCTTTCCCTCTTCTTTTTTTCAGTCATTTTAATTTTTATAAGTAAAACAATTATTGCAGATATAATAATCAAAAAGCACACAGATATAAAGCCAATCTTCCAAATATTCGAATCTTGTAGAACGAGGAAGGTGGATATCTTTGTCCCCATAACCCACTTGCTTAAAGATGCAATTATATTTAAAAAGTTTTTTTCCATTTCAATCTCCTTTATATTACTATATTATATATTCTTTTAATTGTATTGTCAAGCATTTGAGTTTTTTCATTATAATTTATGATATAAACTATTGATAATATTTTAAAAAGTATTATAATATTCCTGTAATAAATAAAAGGCGGTTGAATCATGTCACAAATATTCTTAAAAACAACAGCACTTATTCTTTCACTGTTTTTAATAATCCCGTTTGTTTCGTCTTGTAGCACCGAAATTCCTACCGATAATACTTCTGTAATTTCGATAGAAAATTCTGAGGTATATTCCCAACAAAGCGAAAATATTTCATCAGACTTTATTGTTAGCGAATCCTCCGAAGAAGAGAGTATTGTACCGCAAGATGTTGTTCTGAGTTTTCTTGCTTGTCCCGACAATATTTTTCATCCCTCTGTTTACTATGACGCGTTGGAACGCGCGGCAAGAAATGATAACAGAAAAACAGATTATTCGGATTTGCATAATGCCAAATATGATTTTAATTATATTTACGAAAACGTTTCCGATGAAATAAAAAACGCTGACATTGCATATATAAACCAGGAAACACTTATTGGTGGTACAAGTGGTGTAATCAGCGGTTACCCCTGCTTCAATTCGCCCAAACCTCTTGCTGATAAGGTTATTGACCTCGGTTTTGATATCGTAAATGTTGCGCATAACCACATGCTTGACTCGGGTGATACACGCTATCTTGAAAACTGCAACAAAGTTTTTGAAGAAAAAGGTGTTGATGTTATTGGTTATTATCCCGACGAAGCGTCAACCGAAAATATTACCGTTATCGAACGCGAAGGTATTAAAATCGCATTTCTTTCCTACACATACGGCACAAATGGAATTCCACTTCCACAAAACAGTCAATTTGTTATACCAACTTTCAACGAGTCACTTATTAAAAAGCAGGTCGCACTAGCCAAGCAAGTTGCGGACGTTATAATTGCATCTTGCCATTGGGGTTATGAAGATACTTTTGGAGTCAACAGCGAGCAAAAGAAATATGCAACACTTATGTGCGAACTCGGTGTTGATGTAGTTCTCGGTATGCATCCTCACGTTATTCAACCTATGGAATGGATGACATCGGTTAGCGGCAAGAAAACCTTGGTTGTCTATTCTCTCGGGAACTTTGTTTCGGGTATGGTCGGCGGTATGAACATGCTTGCAGGTATGCTTTCGCTTGACATAGTAAAAAACGGTGAAACAGGTGCTATTAGTATCGAAAACCCATTATTTATTCCGATTGTAACCCATTACGAAAAAAAAAGTGCAGTTGCTTTTGATGACACAGGTTTTAGAAATTTCAAAATTTGCTATTTATCAGATTATACACAAGAACAAGCGGAAACGCACGGCGTATGTATTTATGAACTTGCGCACGGAACAACACTTATAAACGGCAAATTTTCAAAACAAACATTAACCGACACGTTGGTCAAATATATTCCTGCGGAATTCCTTCCCGAAGAGTTTAGATAACGTAAATAGACGGTTGGCTTTATACCAACCGTCGTTTTTTTATTTCAGTATACTGTTCAAAAGATCCATTTCTTCTTTTTGGGGTTCGGGAATAGATGCAAAACGGAACGGAATCCCTAAATCGTCATACTTGACCCGACATATTTTTCTAAAAGGCAGTAATTCGATTTTGTCAACGGAACTATGTGCTTGTGCGATTTCTTTTAACCTCAAAACGCTCTCTTTGTTATCGTTAAGCGTTGGAATAACAACATACCTCAAAGTCGTTGGTATATTCATATTTTGAAGATACGACAAAAAGCTAAGCGGTTTATCAATACTGCAACCGACGTATTTTTGATATGATTCATCATTGGTATATTTAATATCAAGCAACACTCTGTCGGTTACTGTTAGAAGCTTTTTAATATTGTCGTTCATCAAACTTCCCGATGTATCAAGGCATGTATTGATTCCGTTTTCATGACACTTATGAAACAACTCAGTCACAAACTCCGCTTGAAGTAAGGGTTCTCCGCCTGAAACAGTTATTCCACCTTCAATACCAAAGTATTCTTTATATCGAAGGGCACGATTGACTACATCGTCAGATGAATAAACTTTACCGTCATCAATTTTCCATGTGTCAGGATTGTGACAACAACCGCAACGAAGATTACAGCCTTGCAAAAAAACAACAAATCGAACACCCGGGCCGTCAACCGTACCAAGCGATTGAAAAGAATGAACTCTACCTTTTATCATACACATTCGTGGAAGGTTCTGCTGATAACTTCACGTTGTTGTTCACGCGAAAGTTTGCAGAAATTAACCGCATAACCCGAAACGCGAATAGTAAGGTTAGGATATGCCTCAGGATTTTCGTATGCTTTTAACAATGTTTCGCGATTCATTACGTTGACATTGATATGATGTGCTTTTTTCTTGAAATAGCCATCAAGAATAGTCACCAAATTCGAAATTCGCTCGTTATCATCTTTGCCCAAAGCATCGGGTGTGATAGAAAAAGTATTTGATATACCGTCGCGGCAATCGTCATAGCTGATTTTAGCAACCGAATTGAGCGAAGCAAGAGCGCCGTTTTCCTCACGGTTGTGCATCGGATTCGCACCCGGAGCGAACGGTTCCCCGGCACCTCTGCCGTCGGGAGTAGCGCCTGTATTTTTGCCGTAAGCAACGTTCGAAGTAATGGTGAGCACCGAAAGTGTATGTTCCGCATTACGGTAAGTCGGCGTTTTGCGAAGTTCAGTAATGAACTTATGTGCCATATCCTTGGCGATAAGGTCAACTCTGTCGTCATCGTTACCGTATTTAGGAAATTCGCCAACGGTTTCAAAAGAAGTTACAAAACCGTTTTCATCTTTAATAGGACGAACAGATGCATACTTAATCGCGCTCAACGAATCGGCAACTACCGAAAGTCCTGCAATACCGAAAGCCATGAATCTGCCGACATTTGTATCATGCAACGCCATTTGAGTTTTTTCATAGGCATATTTATCGTGCATATAGTGAATAACGTTCATAGTGTTTACATATAAACGCGTAAGCCAAGCGACGTAAATATCGAATCTCGACACAAGTTCATCGTAATCAAGTTTATCAACATCCATTACAGACATTTGAGGTCCGATATGAATACCACTGTCGGCGTCATAGCCGCCGTTAATTGCAATCAACAGAAGTTTTGCAAGGTTACATCTCGCACCGAAGAATTGCATCTGCTTTCCAATCTTCATAGCCGACACGCAACAAGCGATTGCATAATCGTCACCGTATACAGGACGCATTATATCATCGTTTTCGTACTGAATCGAGTCAGTATCAATCGAAACCTTTGCACAGAATTGTTTAAACGGTTCAGGAAGCGAGTTTGACCACAAAACCGTAAGATTGGGTTCGGGAGAAGAACCGAGCGTATAGAGTGTGTTAAGCACACGGTAACTGCTCTTGGTTACAAGTGTCCTACCGTCTTCACCCATGCCTCCGACCGCTTCGGTAATCCACATCGGGTCACCACCAAAGAGTTCGTTATATTCGGGCGTACGGAGATGACGTGCCGCACGAAGTTTTATGACAAAATCGTCCATAATCTCTTGTGCGCCTTCTTCGGTAAGAATACCGTTTTCGATATCACGTTCAAAATAGATATCGAAGAAAGAGCTCACCCTACCCAAAGACATAGCCGCACCGTTTTGTTCCTTTATGGCGGCAAGATAGGCAAAATAGGTCCACTGAATTGCCTCGCGTGCGTTTGATGCAGGTTCACTGATATCAAATCCGTACATCGCTGCCATTTCTTTCATATAACCAAGAAATGCAATTTGTTGATACAATTCCTCGTCAAGACGAACGGTGTCAACGTTAAAATTTTCGTTCGCAAGATTAGCCTTATCTTTTTTCTTTTCAGCGATAAGTTTTTCAACACCATAAAGCGCAACACGACGGTAGTCGCCAATGATTCTTCCTCTACCGTAAGCATCGGGCAAACCGGTAATTACATGGCTCTTTCTCGCTGCACGCATTTCTTCTGTATAGGCGCGGAAAACACCGTCATTATGAGTAGTGCGGAATTTAAATTCTTCTTCAATCTTACTGCTCAATTTATATCCATAAGCTTCGCATGCCTGTTTAGCCATACGCATGCCGCCAAAGGGATTAACACCGCGCTTTAACGGACGGTTTGTTTGTAAACCGACAATAATTTCGTTCTCTTTATCAATATATCCGGGGAGATAACTTGTAAGTGACGAAACGGTAGCAGTATCGATATCTAAAACACCGCCTTGTTGACGTTCAAGTTCAAAAAGCGCTTGAAGTTTAACCATCAATGCCTTTGTTCTCGGTGTAGCGTCAGCGAGAAAAGATGCGTCACCAACATACTCTTTATAGTTCGTTTGAATAAAGTCGCGAACATTTATTTCTTCTTGCCATATTCCTTTTTTAAATCCGTTCCAATTCTTATGTTCCATGTCTAATACCTCACATTCATAAAAACAAAAGGCAAACCAGCTTTTATACTGATTTGCCCAGACGGTCGGCAATATACTTTTACATTCCCATGCGGTTATCCGCACAATCCGTCAGTTATGTAAAAGCTCTATTGATATTATACACACAATATATTGTTTTGTCAATATAAGAACAGCATATTTTGTATGTAAAAAATG
>JAGBUH010000114.1 GCA_017630915.1 Clostridia bacterium | reverse complement strand
GGTTCGGGTTCGGGTTCAGGTTCGGGTTCAGGATCAGGCTCGGGTTCGGGATCGGGTTCGGGTTCAGGTTCGGGATTAGGATCAGGTTCGGGTGAAATTTCGCCGAGAAGATCTGCCTCAATCTCGTCCATCCAGATAATGCCGTTGCCGACAGCGGAGTGTGTAACTGCGATTTTAACAAACCTTGCAGAAATCGCCTTTTCCGCGGTTGCGGTTATGCAATAAGTGCTCCATTCGTTTTTGTCGTCTGATCCGTCGCCGCTCAAAATACGTGCGCTGCCGAGAGGTGCGGTTGCAATAGAAACAAATTCACCGTCAGCAGAATCCGAAACAAATACTTCAACAGATATTGTTTCAACAGGAAGCGATATCCCCCATGCGCCGCCTGCGAGATATACGGAATATGTATCGGTATAGGTCGATTCGCCCAAGTCGATTGTTATTTCAACCGTGTTGGGTTTTGATTTATCACTGCTGTTCCAACCTGCATATACACATTTTCCGTCAACCGAAAGTCCGCCGTTGGAAGTACCCTTAACACCGTCGGTAAGACGAATGCCGTCATCGTCCCAACCGTCTTTTCTGTTGGGTTGGGTTGTGGTATAGTCTTTTCCGGTCGAAATAATGGGGGCAGGTGTATAACGTGCATATTTTGCGGTGCAAACATATTCGGGCGCGAAATAGTCGATATGCGGGGTGGTTGTGGGAACCTCTTTTGAAGCAAGGTTCAGCCCGCTGAATATATATTTTTCGCCGACTTTCATTGTTCTTGCAAGTGCGATTGCGTTTTCCGCCGATTCGTTTTTATAGTTGATACGGTTTTCGTCGTTTTCGATGTCTGCATAGTTGTTGCCGCCGTTGACTGCCCAAACAAAACCGCCTTGTGGAACGTCAAGCGGTTTCGCACCACCGGTGTTGCCGTTCATATCGGTTGCGACAACTTCATAAACGTTGTCAAGGTTTGCGACGGGTTTGAACGCGACGTGGAACCACCAAGCGCAACCGGTGTAAGATTGGGTGAATATAGAACCTGCGGCGTCGGGAATTCTGTCGTTAAAGTGCGTGACCCAGAATTCTTTTCCGTCAATTTCTTCCTCTTCGGGATAATCGCTGATTGCAACGTAAGACGCAAATTCACGGGAAGAGGTTTCGACGTCTATGCCGTCAAGAGTGATTTTTTGTCCTGCTTTGAGGGATTTTGCCTTCTTAAAGGCGTCAATGCTCTTGTGGTCGGTTTCGTTACAATGGGTGGCAATAAGAATTTCGTCTTCTGCCAAGGTTATGTCGGCAACAGAGCCGCCCTTGGCTTGTGTTACGCTTGTTACGACGTAAGCGTTCTTTGAATTGTCCCGTTTTGCGATAACGTTAACGGTCCATTTGTGGTTCGCGTTTGCAATGGTGATTGTACCGAAATCGGGGGTGAAAATCACGCTATCGCCTGTTTCGACGCTTTTATTGACAGCCGAAATATAAATGCCGTTGCGGATTTTTTGTTGAGAAATTGAAACTTCAACTTCGTCCATCCAAACGAAATTGCCGTTGGGGTTCATTTCGAACTTGACGTATCTTGCATCAACGGGGGTATCGGTGACGACCGAAATAATCGAAGTGTCCCAACCCGATTTTGTTTCGATGACGTTCTTAATCGCAGTTTGTGTGCCGAGTTTGGTGTAGGTTGTGCCGTTGGTAGAAACCGAAACGGTGAGGTTATTAGGGCGCAATATTCCCCACACGCCCGAAACACAGTATGCGCTGAAACAGTCAGCTTTTTTAATCATGCCGAGGTCAACAACAATTTCTACTTTTGTGTTATTCCAACCCGAATAACCCTCTCTGCCCTCGGGATAACCCTTGATACCGTCGGTAAGACGAACACCGTCGTCGTCATAGGCATCGTTGCGGTTGGGTTTTGTGGTTGTGTATGACGCGCTTTTCGACAGCACGTGATTTGTGTGTCCGCTGATCGCAAGAAGTTCTTCAAGTTTCGCTTGGCAATCAAGAATATCCTCGATTTTTGCGTTTTTGTCCGCGATAAGCGAGTTTGCTTCATTTACGGTTTCGCGGATAAGCTCGATGATGTTTTGGCTATATGAATTATAGGTATATTTCATTGCTTCGCCGACAAGATTTTGAAGGTCGAACGAATATGTGAAAGTGAAGGTCTTGCCGTTGACGTAAGTGGTGGGAATGTCGGCATCGTCGGTCGAATAACCTGCTATTTCGGGAGTGGGAACGATGATGTGTGCGCCCGATTTGCCCGAGAGGGTATAGGTTCTCAAAAGTTTGCCCTTTTCGTCAACGCACTTGACGGTCATAGTTGCCTTGTTTTTGCCGTCATAGATTGCGGTCATACTTTCGGAAATATATTGTGCAAACTGCTGACGGCCGTAGTTGGAGAGGTGAATACCGTCGGATTCAACCATGGGTTTCATATCAATAAACGAACCCTCGTAGAAAATATCGACGAAATTACAGCCGGTATCGAGCGCAACCTCACGCGTGATGTCGCAAAAATCAACTTCATAACCGTAACCGTAGTCAAGTCCGTAATCGCCGCCACCTGCGGGATAGAATCCTTCTCCGATAACAACGGGCTGAGGGGTGACGAAGATTACGTCGGAACCTATTTCTTTGAGCTTTTTTGCGAAATAGGTGATATTTTCGCGGAATACGTCGAATGGAACGTTGGGCATACCGCTCGAAAGAAGCATCGCCTGGTCGTTTCTTCCGATACAGAGGATAACCACGTCGGGTTTTTTGGCGAGTACGTCTTTTTCAAAACGCGCCATAACCTGTCTTGTACTGTCGCCGCCGACACCTGCATTGATTACGGGTACTCCGAGGCAGGAATCGGTCGATAGGTAATAGGGATAGGCAGTACTTCCGCCGTTTGCGGTCAAACTGTCGCCCAATGCGATTATCGTTTTGCCTTTAAGTGCAGTCGAAGCCGCGGAACTATATAACGGCAGAGCGGCAAACAGCATTGTCGAAACAAGTAAAGCAGACAAAAAACGAGAACCTCTTTTCATTACATTTCTCCTCGTGTTTTTTAGTTTGGTAATAACTTATTTTAATGCATACAGTCATCATTGTCAAGGCTTTATTTCTCTGCCCTATCCTTCAAATAAACATAATTTTTTTCAAAAACGAGTAGATATTGCCCGTTTTTTCTTGCAATTTTATAATAGATGTGATATATTATTAAATTGAAGAATAATCGATAACTATACCCAAATGGCATAAACGTCATAAAAAAGGAAGTGAACGGTATGAAAAAACGGCTTATTGCGATAGACGGACTTGATGCTTCGGGCAAAATGACTCAAACCGAGTTATTGAAGGATTTGCTTGAAGATATGGGGGTTCCCTACCGATATCTTTCTTTCCCGACCTATGACGATGACTATTCATCTCACGTGAATATGTATTTAAAGGGCCGTTTCGGTGACGACCCCGAAATTGTCAACCCCTTTGCGGCGAGCAGTTTTTTTGCAGCCGACAGATACTGTTCTTTTATGCTCGACTGGAAAAAGGATTACGAATCGGACAAAATAATTCTTGCCAACCGCTACACCTCTGCAAACGCGGTGCATCAGCTTTCGAAGTTGGATCCTAACGAATACGACGAGTTTTTGAGTTGGTTGATGGATTATGAATACAACAAACTTTCAATCCCGAAACCCGACGCGGTCGTTTATCTCTGTGTTCCGCCCGAAGTGTCTCAAAAAATGATTCAGCACAGATGCGACGAAACGGGCGCCGAAAAGGATATC
>JAGBUH010000113.1 GCA_017630915.1 Clostridia bacterium | reverse complement strand
TTGACCTTGTGGATAAAATAAAAAAGCATTGTGAAAACAGAGGAATCGACGTCGAGATTTTTCAATCGAATCACGAGGGCTACATTGTGGATAAAATCCAAAGCGCGTATCAAAATGCCGACGGAATCGTTATCAATCCTGCGGCATATACCCACACAAGTATCGCGATTCTTGACGCTGTCAAGTCGGTTCGTATTCCGACGGTTGAGGTTCATATTTCGAAAGTGGAAGAACGCGAGGATTTCCGTCAGATAAGTTATGTTCGTCTTGCTTGTGTTAAAACCATAACCGGACACGGAACCGACGGATATATCGAAGCGATAGATTTTTTAATCGGGGAAAAATAATATGAAAGCCACTTTCAAGCCGTACACTCTGCGCGGAACAATATCGGCACCGCCTTCTAAAAGCATGGCGCACAGATACCTTATCGGCGCGGCGTTATCGGGGGAGAAATGCGTTCTTTCGGGCGTCGATTACAGCGAGGATATTCTAGCCAGTATTGATTGCCTTAAAGCGCTTGGAACAAATATAACCACAGACGAAGATACCGTAACGATAAACCCAAGAGGGTTTATGCAAACAGACGAACCGATACTGAACTGTCGCGAAAGCGGAAGTACCCTTCGTTTTTTCATTCCTCTTGCTCTGTGTCTTGGCAAAACGGTTGTTTTTTACGGAAGTGAACGGTTGCTTGAAAGACCTCTTGACGTATATGAATCGCTATGCGTTGAAAAAAACTTTACTTTTAACAAAGAAAAAAACAAGTTGACTATTCGCGGAAAATTCGAAAGCGGAAGTTACAAACTTCGCGGAGATATCAGCAGTCAGTTTATCACGGGGCTTATCTTTGCGCTCGTGTATTTGAATAAAGATTCGTCTGTCGAGATTCTTCCGCCGTTTGAGAGCAGGTCTTATATCGACCTGACTATATCCGCACTTCAATCTTTCGGCGCCGACGTTGAGTTTGCAGATGAATACAAAATCGAAATTAAATCTTCGAAAATGACTTCTTTTTCGGGCAGAATCGAAGGCGATTATTCCAACGCCGCGTTTCTTGATGCTTTTAACCATCTCGGTTCGGATGTAAGAATAGAAA
This sequence comes from Clostridia bacterium, assembly GCA_017630915.1. Lineage (GTDB taxonomy): Bacteria > Bacillota > Clostridia > Oscillospirales > CAG-382 > Coliplasma. The sequence goes on along the minus strand of JAGBUH010000113.1, from coordinate 951 downwards.
ACTTGAAAGCAGACAGTTTGCAAGGCGACAGAGTATATTCAAAATATTTCGAGCAGATTTCAAACGGTGTACCGACGCTTGATATTTCAAACTGTCCCGACCTCGCCCCGATACTTTTTGCGCTTTCGGCGATGAAAAACGGCGCAACTTTTGTCGGCACAGACCGATTAAAAGCAAAAGAAAGCGACCGCGGTTTAGCGATGCATGAAGAATTATCAAAACTCGGTGGTGGGTTGATTTTCGGTGATAATACAATCACGGTGCCGAAGCAGAATCTTCGCTATAACGGAACAATGCTTGACGGACACAACGACCACCGTATCGTTATGGCTTTGTCTGTGATTCTTTCAAAACTCGGCGGAACAATCGAGGGCACGGAAGCCGTAAGAAAAAGCTATCCTGCATTTTTTAAGGATATCAAACATCTCGGCGCAGAGGTAGAATTGTTATGATAGTTGACGTAAGCAAGAGAATATTGATTGTTGGGCTTGGTTTACTTGGCGGTAGTTACGCAAAGGTGTTAAAACGGTTCGGATTTCATATAAGCGCGATTACACTCGACCAAAGCTCGATAGACTATGCGCTGGAAAATGGTATAATCGACGAGGGCTCTGCCCAAATCGACGAAAAAATAATCGGTCAAGCCGATTTAGTGATTTTTGCGCTTTATCCCCACGTGTTTGTAGAATGGATAGAGAAAAATCAACACCTTTTAAAAAGCGGTTCGCTGCTTACCGACGTAACGGGCGTAAAGGGAAGTATCGTTTATAAAATCCAAAACATGCTTCGCTCCGACGTGGAATTTATCGCGGCGCACCCGATGGCAGGCCGGGAGGTCTCTGGCGTTGTGAACGCTACCGACAGACTCTTCATCGGTGCCAACTATATCGTCACGCCCACCGAGCGCAATACCCCCGAAGCCATCGAAACCTGCATTGAACTCGGCAGATT
>JAGBUH010000112.1 GCA_017630915.1 Clostridia bacterium | reverse complement strand
GCCGTCTGCGCCGTTTGCACCGATGACAACGCCAAGGTTATCTTTTTGTCCGTTGGAGTAGGTTAAAACAAGCTCGCCGTTAGAGTTGATTTCCGAACCGACAACGCTTACACCGTCTTTGCCGTTGATGCCGTCTTTGCCGTCAGTACCATTGACACCATCTTTACCGTTAAGACCGTTTACACCCACCACTTTATCGAGATTGATGCTATTACCGTCGGAAAGAATTATAATAAGCTGACCTTGGTCGTTGATATTCGCAGAAGAAATACCGACTCCATCTTTGCCGTCTGCACCGTCTTTACCGTCTGCGCCATCCTTACCGTCTGCGCCGTCCTTACCGTCAATGCCGTTTTTGCCGTCGATGCCGTTTTTGCCGTCGATGCCGTCTTTACCGTCTGTGCCCACAGCTTTGCCAAGATTGATAACGGTATCGTCTGAGAGAGTGATAATCAAATCGCCGTCTTTATTGAAAGAGGCGGTTTTTATTGTTGCACCCTCTTGGTTGATTATCTTTTGTAGGTTTATTGCCCATTCTTCCTCTGTGCCCTCGTAGCCGTTTTCGACAGCTATTTCATAAGCAGTTTTTCCTTTTAGCGAGTCGAGCCATTCTTGCAAATCGCCCTCATAGCCGTTTAATACCGCTAATTCATAAGCCGAAAGACCGTCTTTAACGGTAGACACAGCAGGAATACTATCATCGGGTTGATTGAAGAACATCGACACGCCTGCCGATATTCCCGCAGAGAGAAGAAGTATAAGTACAATGACTAATACCTTGAACCCAATACCGCTGTTCTTTTTGTTCTGTTCGTTCTTTTGCATTTTATTTCTCCTTCAAAATTCATTGCAAACTATAACGTGTAAAAATAACCTATAATCCGTCACGTTTCTTCATATTTTAACCTATTTTAGATTATATGTCAATACCCTGTTTCAGGTTAGGGTATACTTAAAGAAAAATGCAGGAGGGATAGTATGTATCCTCGAATTAGAGATTTGCGAGAAGATAAAGATTTGAATCAAACCGAGGTTGCAAAAATGCTGGGTATGTCGCAAACGGGTTATTCTAAATACGAAACCGGCGAGAACGACATCCCTACCGCAATCCTTATCAAGCTCGCAAGGTTTTATAACACAAGCGTAGATTATTTACTCGGCGAAACCGACAACAGAGATAGGAAGTAGTGTTTTATTAAACACTGCTTTTCTTTTTTGTTTGGAAAATCACCATATTTCATAAGCAATTCCGTGTTCTATTGCAAACTTATGAGCATAGCTGTCCTTGTGTGTAACGATGGTTATAGGGAACTCGATAGATGCAGGAATTTTAAAAGGGTGGACCTTTATTTCCTTTATATTTTTCTCGAAATAGTATTTCGTTCCGCTTTTTTGTCCCATGAATGTTAGCATTTCGATTTTATCTGCACTAATGGGCAATACCTCACCTGCGATGCCGTTATGTATTGCTATAATCGTGTTCGTTTCCGTATCTACAATACAGTCGCCTTCGATTTTATATCTTTGTGAAAATATCATTGGGCGACGAAGCTCTGTACAACCTGTAAAAACGCCTATTCCCATTTTCTCAACAGTATTTGGAATGCAAACACTCTTTCCGCCCATACCTATTCTTGTCAGCATAAACGCCATCGAGCCGATTTCTTTTAAACTGTTCGGCAATTCTATATCCGTAAGACCGCTGTCGGCAAACGCGTGATGCTCGATTATCTCAACGCTGTCGGGTATTGCAATATGTGTAAAGATATCGCGATCATCAGATTCCATATCACCGATACCGCTAAATGAATGTGCGCCGATTATCTTTATACTACCGTCATCGGGTATGACGCTGTTTTTGCATCCGAGAACGACTTTTCCCGTTTCGATTTCGATAAGGCAGTTATTAACACTTTTGAATTTTGGATTTCCGTTTTCGACGCTAATGCTTTTTCTTTCGTTTGCAGTAGCGTGAAAATCCTCATACACTCTATCGGAAAAAACGATACAGTTTTTGGGGACAACAATATCCTCATAGCCGAAAAACGATATAGCAAGTCCATTTTCATTTATTATTGTATCACTCATCAAATCACCTCTCGTAATATGATAAACCCTAAAATCATAAATGTCTTATGCTGACAGCATAATTGACAAAGTTCGACGACTTTGTTATACTCATTTAAAAGAGGTGTTATTATGCATAAAGACACAAGCAAAATTGTAGAAGAACTCGGACTTTGCGCCGATTTCAAAACTTTTTATGAAGAGAATAAATCTTATTTGGTAAACGAATCCCTAAACGCAATGCTCAATAGTCTTTTGGAATCCAAACAGCTAAAAAAGGCAGAGGTTATCAAAAAAGCAGAGCTTTCCGAGGTTTATGCATATCAAATTTTTTCGGGGCGACGCGTGCCCGAGCGCAACAAGCTTTTGTGCCTTACGATTGCAATGATGCTGAATCTTGACGAAACTCAATCTTTGTTAAAATGCGCGGGATACTCGCCTTTATATGTAAAACTCCCATTTGACAGCATCGTTTTGTACGGTATATGTAAAAGAATGTCGGTCGTCGAGATAAATGAATTATTATATGAATACGGTTTGGATACTTTGGGGTAAATTATGAAAAAATGTCCCTTTTGCAAAGCGGAGTTGCAAGAAAATGCACGTTTTTGCCTTTACTGCATGGCACAGCTTGATGAAAAAGCGCAAATAACTCCAAAACAAAAAAACAACAAGCGATTACTCGTTGTGATTTGTGCAGTAATATTATTGCTTATTGCCGTTGTTTCGGCTGTTTCTATATTAAACAATAACGACGAAACCGAATCGAGCGACATTTCTGTTTCCTCGTCGGTCGTTGAAAGTGAGTCGCAGCCGGTATCCGATGCTTCGCAAGAAGAAACCGACTTCACCGAAAGTACAGATAGCATTAACAGCGATGGCGATACTTCAATCGAAAACGAAAGCAGCGATCTCGTAAGTGTACCGAGCGATAGTGATAGCGATACAAACCCCGTCGTTTCTTCCGAGTCTAATGACGATACGAGCAGTTCAACAAGTACGGACACAAGCAACGCTGTAACCCCCGAAACAAGTGAAGATAAAAACGAAAGCAGTGAAATCGAAGACAATAGTGACGAAAACAGCGAAACGTCTTCGCCCTTAATTCAAGCAGTCAAATACATATACCGCGAAGCTGTCGTGGGAGATGAATGGGGCAGTATAAACGTTGAGAACGCGATAACGATTATAGGCGTCGAAAGCCCGTCAGCCGACGGAACATATTTCATTCCAGATACCATTGACGGCAAGCGCGTAATAGCAATCGCGCAATATGCATTCAATGACGAAAACATAAAAGACACCGTAAAAACAGTCATTGTTGCGGAATCGGTAAAAAACATTCATAATTACGCTTTTGCCGATTGCTATAATATGACGGATATTTATCTCTGCGGAGAGGCAGTTGCAGGAAGTCCGCTTTATTTCTTGCCCAAGCTTGAAAACCGCAAATATACTATTACTTTACATGCCTCGGCCACCTGCCATGACAGAAATCATAGAACCTACAAAAGCATATACTCCTATGAAGAATGGACAGGACATTCGATTGGAATATTCGAGGAGTGGAACGGGCAATAATGACACGTGAGGAATATATAAATCAAGTTTTTGAAACCTACCGCTTAACAAAAGTTTTAGCTGACAAAAACGGTTGCAAAACAATGCATTTGCGCCACAAAGCATTAAACAAGGATATTGTACTGCGCAGTTTTCCCGAAACCGTACAAGCGTACGAAATACTTTGTGGCATCAAACACGAAAACCTGCCCATTATTTATGATTCGATAATTCTTAATGACGGTCAAATCGTTCTCGAGGAATTTATAGACGGCGTTACCGTTGCAGAGATACTCGAAACGGGACTTTATCGCTATATAGGCGCAAAACGTGTTGTTACGGCGGTTTGTAATGCACTTGATGTACTTCATAAAAACGGCATCATACACAGAGATATAAAACCCGAAAATGTTGTCATAGATAAAAACGGACGTGTGGTTCTTATTGATTTTAACGCTTCGAGAAAGCAGTCAAATGCAACCAAAGATACTGTTGTTATGGGCACTGTGGGCTATGCTTCGCCCGAGCAGTTGGGCGTTACCCAAAGCGACCCGAGAACCGATATTTATGCATTGGGTGTTATGCTTAACGTTATGATTACGGGCAAACACCCCTGCGAACAACTTGCAAAAGGCAAAGTGGGCAGAATAGTCAATAAATGCACAAATATCAATCCCGACCTACGCTATCAAACCGTCGAAAGCCTTATTAAAGCATTATAATCATTATTTATATAAATACCTCTGCAACACAATTATCGCAGAGGTATTATTTTTTTAATTGGGGTCAAAATGGGGTTTAATTACCCCAAAAACCAAGTTTTCGGGGACCCCTTAGTGTGTCTTTAAGGTGGAGGTTGGAGTTTTGAGAGAAAAAGAGAAAACCTTGAAAACACTACGTTTTCAAGGTTTTTCGTTTGGCACGTTGCGCCGATTTAGATATCGACACAAAACAATTCGATAAATTGTAGTTTATAATACCGTGTAACTCGCATCGGATAATTTATTCATTGCTCTATTATAGTGTTATTTCTCTTTATACGATTCCCATTGCCATTTCTACCAACAACGCAACGACAACGACCAACGCCGAGATGATAAAACCGTGGATCATCGGACGGATACCGGATTTCTTCATGCTTGAGAAGGATGTGTTCAAACCTATGGCTGCCAATGCACATACCATAAGGAATTTGCTTGCACTCTTGGTGCCGGATACAACAGCGGCAGGAATTGGGAACACGCTTGCTACAATAGACATTGCAAGGAATCCGAGAATAAACCAAGGGAATATCTTTGCAATGCTGAAATTTGCTTTCAGTTCGCTTCCGTTTTCGCTGTTTGCAAGAGCTTCTTTGCGCTTAAGACGGAGCTGCACAAAAGCAAAGGTAATAACGGTAGGAATAATCGCAAGGGTTCTTGTGAGCTTTACCATTGTGGCAAAATCACCTGCGCCTTCTGAGAAGGCATAGCCGGTCGCAACAACGGAAGAAGTATCGTTAACTGCCGTTCCCGCCCAAATACCGAATGCCTGATCGGTCATTCCCATCGCTTGTCCCATAATGGGAAACAATACGATCATTGCCATATCGAACAGAAAAGTAGCAGACATAGCATAAGCTACATCGTTATCGTCTGCATCGATAGTCGGGGCAATAGCGGCAATGGCAGAGCCACCGCAAATACCCGTACCGGCAGAGATAAGGTTGGAGAGCTTCCAATTGAGTCCCAACGCCTTACCGATAAAATAACCACCGCCAAAACAAGTAAGTAAAGTAAATATCATAACGGTAAGGGACATTTTACCTACGTTGAGGATAGTCGTAATATTGAGGGACAAGCCAAGCAGAATAATGGCAAATTTCAAAATCTTCTTGGATGTAAATTTGAGCCCCGATGCAAAGACTTTTGTATTCCTCAAAAAATGATTGAGGACCATACCGATGAACATTGCAATAACGGCAGAGCCAATAAGGTGGATAGGCAGCAGACTTTCAAGCCAGCACGCAAGAAGAGCCACGCCTACAGATAATATTATTCCGGGAAAAACTTTTAGTGCTTTCATAAACAATCTCCTACTTTCACTTACACCTCTTGATTATACTACAGTTTTGCGATAAAATCAAATTATCATTTATTATTGGATGATAATATGAGTTAATTGGGGATTGTTGTGTTAGATTACAGAGTGCTTACCTTCCTTGCCCTTTATGATGAAATGAACTATCGCAGAACGGCGGAAAAACTGAACATGACACAGCCGGGTGTCACGCAGCATATTCATTATTTGGAGAATTATTACGGTGTGAAGCTGTTTGAATATGATGGACGGACACTATCAAGAACAAAGAACGCCCAGTGGCTAAAGCGTTATTTTGACAGCATCAAGGCAGAGGAAGCTGACATCCGTGAAAAGTTTATGCCCACAGATACCGTTCATATGACCGTTGGTGCAACCAAAACTATTGGCGAATTTGTTATCGTGCCGGAGATTCGTTCCTTTCTGCAAGAGCCAAACCAT
>JAGBUH010000014.1 GCA_017630915.1 Clostridia bacterium | reverse complement strand
GTTGTTCGTCTATGCGAAGAAGAAAAAGGCGACTTTACATTCTCTTATGAAGACGATCTTACAATCGAAGAAAAAATCGAAGCGGTTGTCAAGAAGGTCTATGGCGGTGACGGTATTACTATTATGCCTAACGCTCAAAAACAGATTAAGAAACTCGAAGCGTTGGGATTCGGCAAATGCCCTGTTTGTATCGCAAAAACGCAATACAGTTTCTCTGACGATGCTTCTAAATTGGGTGCGCCCGACGGCTTTACTGTTACGGTTAAGAATGTCAAGGTGTCCGCAGGTGCAGGTTTTGTTGTCGTTCTCACGGGCGATATTTTAACTATGCCCGGTCTTCCCAAAGTACCAGCCGCCGAAAGAATCGACGTTAATGAAGACGGCGTGATATCTGGATTATTCTAATTATTTCGGAGTTTGGTTATGAAACTCAAAATAATGACTTTTAATATTCAACATGGCAGAAACCATAATTTTAGCGGCGATGTTATCGACCTTGATGCAATGGTGCAAAATGTTCGCGAACAACAACCCGATATATGCGGATTGAACGAAGTGCGAAAGGGAAATAATCCTGACCATAAATCGGGATATTCTGACCAAACCGCCTATTTTGCCGAAAACTTGGGATATAATTCATATTTCGCCAACGCGATAATTAAAGAGAATTATATTTACGGCAACGCAATTCTGTCGAAAACGCCGATGCTTAAATGTGAAAAAATAATGATACCCGACGTTACCGAAAGGGTGGGGAATCGATATGAATCACGGTGCATCATCAAGTCGGAATATGATTTTGACGGTAATAAATTAACCGTTTTAAATTCGCATTTCGGTCTTGGCGTGGGCGAAGATGTTAATGCTGTTGATGCAGTTATTTCGCTTTTGGATGATATTGAGGGAACCGTTGTGCTTATGGGTGATTTTAACAAAACACCCGACCATGAGCAAATCAAAAGGCTGTCGTCGGTTTTTACCGATGCACACCTTTCAGTCGGCAAAGCGGAATTGACTTTCCCGTCAAACGCTCCCGAAATGCGTATCGATTATATCTTCGTTAGAAACGCGAAAGTTATCAATGCCGAAACGGTAAAAAAGATAGTTTCGGACCATTATGCAATCACCGCAGAAATCGAAATTTAAAAAATTATACTTGTAAACACCGCAGACAAACAAACGTCTGCGGTGTTTTTTTGTTTGTGAAAAAAAGTGACAGATATCTTTGTTTTATACGCTTGTGTAAGTGTAAAATGAGAGGCGAATTAACAAAAATAATTACGAAAATAATATGAAAAGTACTCTTAAAAACGAAAACACTCAACCTATTCTACACTTCGCCGAAATCATAAAATTCAAAAGCCGAAGGATATCCCGATAATCCAATAATATCAATCGTTTTTCGCGTTTTTGCGGAAAATCCGAACGAATGTTTGATGACATAATTACAAAATTATTGCTCAAATGCCCCATAATGTGACAACGTAAAACGTCGAAAAGTATTGAAAAATAAGGATATATGGTATTGTCAAAATGACGAAACGGTTTCCATAATGTATAAATTATGTTATCCATATCTATTGCAATTTTGGGTGACATAATGTATAATAAGACCATGAAATAGGAGCGAAGTGGAGTGTAATGGGTTAACCTCCCATGAAACCACAAAAAATAGCGAAAAGAAAGGGGATGAAACGATGTTCTACGGCGAATATAAGCATACGGTTGATTCAAAGGGACGTCTGTTCATTCCTGCGAAATTTCGCGATAAACTCGGCGATGAATTTATACTGTCACGTGGGTTTGATAAATGTATCAGAGTTTACCCGATATCCGAGTGGGAAAAATTCACCGCGAAGTTACAAGAATTACCTGCCGCAAAAGAACGTCACGTACTCCGCTTCTTTTATTCGGGTGCTGACGAAGGCTCGCTTGATGCTCAGGGCAGAGTGACGCTTAACCAAGCGATGCGTAATTTTGCAAATCTTGAAAAAGAAGTTGTGATTGCCGGTGGCTGTTCGCATTT
>JAGBUH010000013.1 GCA_017630915.1 Clostridia bacterium | reverse complement strand
TCCCCGCGATTAGAAGTTGGACGGGCGGAAGCGGAAGCTTTTCTGCTAATGCCAACACCGTTTTGGTTAACAAAATCGGCTCTAATGCGGTTTCTAAGGTTTCGGGCTTCTTCCAAGAAATGCTCGGTTTAAATCTTACTATTTCGTCAACTGCCGACGGCAGTAACGAAATCGTGTTTATTAAAGATACATCGCTTCAAAATACGGTTGGCAAAGAGGGTTACACCCTTACTGCAACCACAAGCAAAATTGAAATTAAAGCGGCAACCGATACAGGTCTTTTGTACGGCGGTACTACCGTGGTTCAAAGTTTGACCGCTGACGGCGCATTCCCCTGCGGAAGTGCAACCGACTATCCCGAATATGAAGTTCGTTCGGGTATGCTCGACGTCGGCAGAGCATGGATACCTCTTGAACACGTTGAAGAAATCACTCGTTATATGGCGTATTTCAAATTGAACGAAATGCACCTTCACATTAACGACGATGGTGTAAACGGATATTCGGGCTTCCGTCTTGAAAGCAATATCAAGGGTTTGGCTTCCAAAGACGGTTATTATACTAAAGACGAATACAGAGCATATCAAAAGAAAATGCTCGAATATGGCGTAACGGTTATTACCGAAATCGACACTCCGTTCCATTCAAGCTGTTATGCAAATGCCGAAAACCCTCCTCCTTACTTGCCCAACAACTATCGTTGCTTGGATGTAAGCAAACCCGAAACGGTTACATTCGTTAAGAATCTTCTTGCTGAATATATGACCGGCGACGATCCTGTTTTCGTTAATAAGATTGTACATATCGGTACCGACGAATATCCGAGAGAATATGCCGAACAAATGATAACCTACACCGATACGCTTATTAAGTACGTTAACTCGTTAGGCTATACCCCTCGTTTCTGGGGCGGTCTCGGCACTAACGGTTTTGGCGGTCCCACTAACTCCGGAAATGCTCAAATGAACTTCTGGGACCTTAACATTTCGGGTGTAAATCAAACTTTGGCATGTGATTACGATATAATCAATACCGTAAACAACACCCTTTACGTTGTTCCTACCACCAACTACAATTTCCCCGACTATTTCGATTTGGAAAAACTTTACACCAAGTGGCAGGTTAACTACTTTAATGTTGACGGCAGTTATCAAATGGATGCCAACGACGACAGATTATTAGGCGCTTGCTTTGCGCTTTGGAACGACTTGCACACGAGTTATAACGGCGTAACCAGATTCGATATATTCGACCGCATGAGAGGTATGACCTGTCTTATTGCGGAAAAAACATGGCTCGGCGAAAAGACCAAGAATATTACTGCGGCTAACTTTATCGACAGATATAACAAACTCTCTCTCCGCGCAGGTGATGCCGACCCCGGCAGACACTCTGTTCCCGAAGAGGGCTTGTCGGTTGATTTTGATGGCGCACTTCCCGAATACGTCAACCTTAACGGCGGTAAAGTCGAAGACGGCGTGTTTGTACTTGACGGTAATTCCTATTTGTCGCTCACTCCCGATGCAGTCGGCTTCCCGAATACTATTGAATTCGATATCTACCTCGAAGAAGCAACTACTGCGCCGATATTCTCGGGTGACGTTGGCGGCGCAAACGTTGACATTTCCGCCAACATTGACGGTAAGGGCAATTTCGGTTTCAAGACCGAGTTTTATACCTTTACTTATGATTACAAACTTCCCGTTGGCGAAAAAACTCACATCTGCTTGACGAGCGACCTCACTACTACTAACCTTATCGTAAATGACGGTATGTGCTATACGCCCAATAACGCGCGTAATCCCAACGGCACAAAACTCACCACCCTCACCGCACCGCTTTCGCAAATCGGTAAGGGAATCAAGGGTTATATCGACAATATTAAAGTACTTCCCAATACAAATACCGGTTCTCTCGCCTCGAACAATAACGTCGCGCTCGGCGCGAAAGCGACCGCTTCCTCTTTGGAAGTAAACGACGGCAGATTCACCGCCGACCTTGCGGTTGACGGCAAAGATACCGATGAATCTCGTGTATCCTTCGGCAGAGATTCCGACGTTCAATGGCTCTTGCTCGACTTGGGTCAAACATATTCGATTTCCAAGTTTGAAATTTCTTTCAGAGAACACGTTCCTTCCTATGAAATTCAGGTTTCCGAAAACGGCACCACCTTCACTACGGTATATACCGTTTCCGGCGGTGCAAACGGTATTGCACAAACCGACGAAATTATCCTTGACAAAAACGTTAACGCGAGATACATCAAGTATGTTCAGCTAAAACGTTGGGAACATGCATCTTGGGGTAAATACAGCGGCGGTATCAAGGAATTCCGCGCATTCGGTTCCGATATGGCTCCTTTCTACGCAATTATCAAGCGTGCAGAAGCATTCCTCGGCACAATCGAAAGATCTGATTCGCGTTACAACGAGGTGTTGAAATATACCAACCAACTCAAAGCATATCTCGAACAAGACACTATATTTATCGGCAACGCGCAGTTCCTTTATAATTCGCTTGAAAAAGCGATGAACGCGGTTCCTTATACCAACCTTGTTTTCGGCAATTCTTATACTACTTCTGTCGCGGCGCATTCGAGCTATCCCGATGACAGCGGAAAAGACCTCACCGACGGTATCATTATCACTCACGAAGACAATCAACCCACCTCCCCTTATAACGATAAGAGATGGGTCGGATTTAACGTTTCCACGACAC
>JAGBUH010000111.1 GCA_017630915.1 Clostridia bacterium | reverse complement strand
GATTTCGGTTATCTTACCTGCGTTGGCGGTGTTATTAACGGAAACAGCGAAAAGGTAACCCAATCCTTTAATATCAGATATCTTCCCGAAACTCCGTCTGATACAATCGTTGATTCTATCAAGAACGCGATTGCTGAATTTGGCGGCAAGGTCTATTCGGCACACGCGTCGGAAGGATATTTCGTTTCGGCAGATGACGAAAAAATTGTTGCGCTGACCAATGCTTGCGAATCGGTTCTCGGTATCGAATGTAAACCCTACACAATGGGCGGCGGCACTTATGCACGCGCGCTCCCCAATACGGTTGCTTTCGGTTCGGGTATCGAATCGGAACGTCACTTCTTGGGCGACGAACGCGGAGATGCGCACCAACGCGACGAATATATCTCGGTCAAGGAACTTTTTGACGGAATGGAAATCTATTCGCTTGCCATGGTTAACCTTTCGGATATATTATAATTTATCAATTCAAACGGAACTTCTTTCGCTATATCTTTTTTCAATACGGCATTTGCAACCAATTTGCAAATGCCTTTTTCTTTGTTTATAACCACGTCTGTTTCGCAAGACAGCAGTTCCAAATCGAGTTCGGCAAGATAATCCGACAACTCGGCACGGGCATATAATTCCGCCTGTTCTTCGCCTATTATCCGTTCTTCGAGTACATATTCGGTGTATGCAACGCTTGAAACCCGTATCGGCAATTCGATAAACCCGAAAAGTTTTATATCTTTTTCCGTCGATACGGCATCAAAACATTCATAGTCACATTCGAGTGAGAAAAACGGAACCTCCCAACCTAAAATCTTGTAGGAGTGCTTCGTTTCGCGTTTGCCCGTATAAACCTTGCTCATACGGGTAAACGGCACTTCCGAAACAAACCGTTCCTCTACGGCGGCATAAACTCGGCCACGCGCATGCGTCGGTCTAAAACTGCCGTTAGTCCCCTCGATAAAAGAATTTATAAGCAATTCACCTTTATAAACCACGTCGCCCTCTTTTACTTCGGGCGTACCATCGGCGGCGTCTATGTCTATTATCACTCCGTCATGCTCGGCAACCACGTTAAAGAATCCGTTTTCATCGACGATGTCGGGGATTTGAGTGCGTTCGAGTACCGAAATATGAAGATGCGTTCCTTTTATGCTGATTGCGGCAGACGAAAGGTCGCGGCAACTCATAAGCAATTTATTCGCATCGGCTGATACGTCGATATACGGTATAAAACTGCCGACGGCTATACCGCATTCATCGAGCGCGCGTTCTATTTCGGCAACCGTGATTTCGGTGTTGCCGCTTACGGTTATCTTCCAAACAAAAAGTTGCGAAAACAGCATCAAAAACAAACCGAAAATAAGCCCTGCAAGCATACCGTAACGTTTGCGGTAACGCGAAAACAGAAACGGCAACCCCTTTTTGTCCGCAATTTCAAGCACAATGCCTGCTTCACTCGCAAGGTTAGATATGGCTTCGGCGTTGAAGGTCGAGGCATGAAAAATCACTTTGTCGGCTTTGTTTTCTATACCCCAAATGCCAAGACTTTCTTCCGCAAGTAACGTTGCGAAACGCGAAAAAGTCTTTGCATCTGTCATGAATACATATTCGCCGAAAATACGGTGAAGAAGGTTATAAAAACTCAATCCCGTCTATCCTCCCGTCAATCGCCATAACAGATACGCTCAAATGCCGAAGTTCCAAACCGTTTCCGCAAATAGAAACGATATATTCTCCGTTCGATAGAGTAATCCGTTCGGGCGTATATAATTCAATACGGCAATACCCTTGGGCAAGTACGGTTTCTCTACCCCGTACCTCAACGTAAACTCGATTGTCTTTTTTCAGTAATTCCGAAATCCATTTCATAAAACTGTTCACCGCTTCAATATACTCATTTCGGAGTGATTTTATGAAAATACGAAAAATTTTTTCCTATGTTGCCGACACGGTTTTGCTGTTTATTTTTATATATTTGATTGTTTCCCCTCAAAACGCCTCCGAGCCGACAAGAAATGCACTTGATTTTTGCGCCAAAACCCTTGTTCCGTCGTTGTTTATATATATGGTTCTGTCGAAAACGCTTCTCTCGCTTCCAATAACCGAAAAAATAGCGAAATATATCGGTGTCGCGCCGATTGCTCTGATAATCGGCACTCTCTGCGGTGCGCCGATAGGTGCAAAAAACGCGGTGTCGCTTTACGAAAGCGGTAAGACCGACAAAAAATACGCCGAATATTTGTGTTCGTTTACCAATAACGCAAGCGTTTCTTTCGTTGTCGGATTTGTAGGAAAGGAACTTTTCGGCGATATATGCATAGGATTAAAATTATTGTGTTTTCAGATTATTTCTTCGCTGATTACGGCAATAATAATGAAAAGAGTTATCTACGGAAAAACAAAACCTCAAAAAGCGAATTTCACAAAAACGTCTAAAATCGGTCTGCGCGAAGCGGTTACCGATAGCGCACTCACCATGATAAATCTCTGTGCCTGTGTGATTTTTTTTATCGTCGTAGGTAGCGCAGTATCGCATATTGTACACCTGCCAAACGAATTGGACGCGATACTCAAATCGGTGCTCGAATTCTCATCCGGTTGTGCCGCCGCAGCCAAATCAGATAAATTCGCTGTGCCGATATGCGCGTTTGCAATCGGGAGTACGGGACTTTCGGTCGCGTTGCAGGTGAGAAGCGTTATCGCAAATAAACTCGCCATGATGCCTTTTTTAACAGGAAAACTTATATCGGGCGCGATAATGACATTTTTGGCATTTATTTTCGGTTGACAAAACGACAAAATTAGAGTATATTATTGTTAATGTGAGTAAAGTTGCCGAAAATAACCGCCGTAGGCGTTTCGGGTTCAACTCTCCTCGCATTAAAGTAAAAAAAGGCGGTGTCGGTCTTGAAAAACACAAACGAAGAAATGGAATACACTTGTTTATATTGCGAACATGCGGTAGTAATACGTGAAACCAATATTTGTATCTGTAAACATAACGGCGCGGTTGACCAAAATGATACTTGCGGAAAGTTCATGCTCGACCTTCTTAAATTAGCGCCGATGACACGTAAATTGCCCGAAGAAGATACTTTATTTGTCGAGTTATAATTTTTTATAAAAAAGTCTTGACAAATACGAATATTCGTGTATAATAGTTCTTGCGCGTTTGAGAACTCCCTCGTATGCAAACGCGGTAAAAATTAGATATGCAGCTGTGGCGGAACTGGCAGACGCGCACGTTTGAGGGGCGTGTGGGCAACCGTATGGGTTCAAGTCCCATCAGCTGCACCAGAAAAGAAACACCTTTTGTCTACCAGACAAAAGGTGTTTCTTTTCAACGAAATAAATCCCTTACGGGATTTGTGAAATACGCTTCGCGTGTGAAATATTGCTTCGCAATGTGAAATGCCTGCGGGCGTGAGTGGATTTATTTCATTTCACGTTCGGTGGAACACCGAATATTTCACAATGACCACAGGTCATTATTTCACATCCGAAGGATATTTCACTTTAACTTTATTATTGATTGTGTTATAATTTAAGAAAGGTGGTGTCAATATGGCTGAATCAAAACTTCGTAATCTTTCAACAGATTTCGCCATTAAAATAATTAAACTCTGTGAAACCATCAGGGGGCATTATTCCCTTGTGAATCAATTAGAACGTTCTGCCACATCAATCGGCGCAAATATCCACGAGGCGAACTATGCTCACGGAAAACCCGATTTTATCGCCAAATTGCAGATTGCTTTGAAAGAATGTTATGAAACTGAATATTGGCTGGAACTGTGTGTTAAATCTGATATTCTCAATAGAGAAACTGCCGTTGAACTCTATAATCAATGCGGCACGATTCGTCGTATTTTAATTGCCTCCATCAATACAGCAAAGGAAAAGGCAAAATGATTATGTATAAACGAAATATCAAAACAAAATTACATAACGCGCGAACCGAAATGAAAACATTGCTGCGCTCTATCCCTGCAACAACGGTGACTTTGTTTGTCGTTAGCGTTATTTGTATGAACCTGCTTGCCAACAAAACGCTTTTGCAGTTGGATTGGATAGCCCTTGACGGCGGTATATTGATTTCGTGGCTGTCGTTTATGTGTATGGATATCATCACAAAACACTTCGGGCCGAAGGCATCGAACCGAATCTGTATTCTCGCATCGATGATAAATCTTCTCACCTGCCTTATATTTTTTGTGGCGAGTGCCATTCCCTCGAATGCGGCAGATTACACCGCGTTTGACAGCATTTTCGGCGGTACTTGGTTTATCCTTTTGGGCAGTACGGTTGCATTTCTCGCTTCTGCCGTTATAAACAACCGCTTGAATTGGATGATTGGCAAGTGCTTTAAAAACAACCCCGACGGCAAACTCGCCTTCGCGATGCGGTCTTATATTTCGACGTTTATCGGGCAATTTCTCGACAATTTAATCTTTTCGATTATCGTTTTCGTGTTTTTTGCGCCGATTTTCTGGGACGGCTTCCATTGGACCTATCTTCAATGCACGATGTGCGCCCTAACCGGCGCGGTTGCCGAGTTGATAATGGAAATTGTCTTTTCGCCTATCGGCTATAAAATCACAAAAAAATGGCAAAGCGAATCGGCCGGAAAAGAATATTTTGATTATATAGAAAAGGAAAACAGAAAATGAGGGTGTTGATTAGCGGAACTTCGCAAGGAATCGGAAAAGCAATCGCCGAACTTTTTATATCCAACGGTCATACCGTCATCGGTATCGACAGACAGGGATCAAGCATAGATAACGAAAAATATACCCATTATATTTGCGATATAAGAGATAAAGACAATCTCCCCGAAACTGATTCTGTTGACATACTTATCAACAACGCAGGAACACAAAACGAAGACGATATCGACATCAATTTAAAAGCATTGATTTATATTACCGAGAAATACGGAATACATGACAACATCAAGTCGATTCTTAATATCGGCTCGGCAAGCGCGCACACCGGTTCGGAATTCCCCGAATACTGCGCGAGCAAGGGCGGCGTTTTGTCATATACCAAAAACGTCGCGATACGTGTGGCAAAATACGGCGCAACCTGCAATAGCTTGGACCCCGGCGGAGTTCTAACCCCACTTAACGAATGTGTTATAAACGATAAAGTTTTGTGGGAACAGATAATGAACGAAACGCCACTTAAACGCTGGGCAACGCCCGAGGAAATTGCCGAATGGGCGTATTTCTTGACGGTTACAAACAAATTCTGCACGGGACAGAATATCTTGGTCGACGGCGGCGAAGCGATAAATTATAACTTCGTGTGGAAAGAATGAACGACATAAAAGTATAAAATCAAAACCACCCTCTCGGGTGGTTTTATTATGTCATTTTTTAGAATATGGTTCGAAAATATCGGTGCGCCCTAATAGATAATCGGTGCTGGTTTTATAATAATCCGCCAACGCAAGCAACACTTCGGTCGGAATATCGCGTTTACCTAATTCGTAATGTGAATACGCGACTTGGCTGATGTTCAAATACTTAGCAATATCGCATTGCCGTAAATCACGGTCTTCTCGGAGTTCGCGAATACGCCGATATATCACACTATCAACTCCAATAAATATTGATAAAATTATTATATGCAAAACAAATTGTTTTATTGACTTTTAAAACAAAATGTTTTATAATGGTGTAAAAATTTATTTAAGGAGAAGAAAAATGAAAAAACTTTTATCAATCGCATTGGTCTTTGTTATGCTTTTCGCGGTTGTTCCTTTTTCCGAAGCTTCTATATCTGTTTCGGCAGATGTTGATACTTGGGACGGAAAATATACCCCGTTTGAATACGGTAGCGGAACGAAAGACGACCCGTATTTAATTACCACGGCGGCAGAGTTCGCGTATTTCGCCCAAAGCGTTAACAGCGGTGATTCCTATGCAGGCAAATACATTAAGTTGGAAACTAATATCAAACTTAATAATGAAATTTTTACCTTTGATGCCGATACAGGCCTTGTTGAAGTAACCGACGGCACTCATACCGCTTATCTCAATACAGGCGTTAAAGGTGATGCAAGCGGCGCAAACACGGTTTTTGATTCAACCGCGTCGCAAATAGGTTCTTTATATGCTTCTAAGGACCCAAATGCAACCGGCACTTATGGCGGTTCAATAAGAGAATGGATTTATATCGGAAGTTCAGAAAGCAACTGTTTTTCGGGCACTTTTGACGGCGGTAATCATTATATTTCGGGTTTATACCACCCTTCGGTTCCTATTGGGTATTATCCTTCTTCTGTCGCATTAGGCGGTGGATTGTTTGGTTACACCAATAATGCTATTGTAAAGAATGTATCCGTTGTAAATGCATATATCGGGGTTGAATATACAGATACCGATAGTTTGCGTGTAGGCGGTATCATTTGTTCTATGACAGATGGCGTTGTCGAAAATTGCTATTTCGATTCATCAGTTATCGCTGTATCATCCGAAAAAAG
>JAGBUH010000110.1 GCA_017630915.1 Clostridia bacterium | reverse complement strand
TTTGCATACTTGAAGAACTTAAGTACAACAAAGATAACAACGAAAAGAACCACGGGAATAACCCAAATGTTTTCTTCCATCCACTCTTTACGATATGCCTGATATGCCTCGGAGTAATCTTCGGTATTATAAGCGTACTTATAATACTTCATAGCTTGAACGTATTCGCCGTCTTGGTACAAACTACGCGCAATTCCAATGTACGCCGCGTCATAGTTGTTGTTACGTTGAAGAATGTTTACGTAATAGTCAACTGCCTTTTCATATTGCTTATCTTCAGTATTTTGAATAGCAGCAGCAAGAAGGTCACCATATCCGGTACGTTTATAAACCGTAATCGAGTTAGATGCTCTGTCAAGCAAAAGCATATTTGTGCCTTGATAATCAATAGCAACAAGGTTTTGAATATTACCAAGCTGATTACCCTTGTCGCCGAATGCATACAAAAGGTTACCGTTAGAGTCGTAAGTGAATACTCTACTTCTCTTTTGGTCGATAATACTCCATGTGTTGTTCGGACCAAGAGCTACGTCAAATACGGAAGACGGACCGGCAACGGTAAATTCGGAAGTAGGCATATTCATGAAATTGATTTCACCACTGGGGGGCCAGAAACCGTTTCTAACCATAACGTCAGCACCGTTAGGGTTGAGCTTCTTAACGGGAGCATAGTCACCGCTCTTGCTTCTACCGGTAATTGCCGATACAACAGAGGCTTCTTCGATAGAGTTGGTTGTTACATAAATAAATCCGTCTTTATCGATACAAAGGTTGTTAAATTCGGTAGCAACAGTAGTTTCGCTCGCCGCGATTTGTTCTGCGGTTTTGAATAATCTAAGGAAGTATTCAAGCGCGTTATAGGTAACTTTTTGAGGACCGATAAATCCGTTAAAAGTACCGTCGCGGTTAAGCGAAATAACACCGTAGTTGGTGGTAGAAGATACAACGTAGATACGTCCAGCTTTGTCAACAGCAACCGCGATAGGTTGGTAAACGCTGTTTTCGGGAAGAACTTCACTCGCGGGTTCGGGAACGATATCAACAAAATTACCGAGTTTGTCAAATACAACAATTCTCGAGTTGCCGGTATCAGCAACAAAGATTTCATCTTCGTTGACGAACACGCCACTGGGTGTAAGAAGCGAGTCGGGTACACCAAACTTGTTGGTGAAAGAATCAATAACGAGCCGCACGTTAAATTCTTCGTCGGTAACTATAACTTGGTTTGCATCGGTATTAGCGATGTAAATATGGTTAAGTTCATCGACAAAGATATCTTTTGGACCTTTTAAAGTGGTCTTCAATTCAGCAGAGTTTGCGTAAAGCAATTTTGCGTTATCGCTCGCACCACCGTCGGGAAGAAGCGAGTTAAACAAGGTCGTCGAATCAATAACCTTAACTGGTGTGTAAGCATCAGGGCTCAACTGCATCAAACCGTCATAGTTGTAGGTATATGTCGTGTAGGGTGTGATAGCGCTTGCGGAGATAGTGCCGATAAGCATTATCAAAACAAGTCCGACAAGCAGTACTTTTGTGAATTTGCTGTTCATACACTTCCTCCTCTTAGTCTTTCATACCGGAAGCAGACATCGTAGTAATTACGTTACTTTGTGTAATAACAAAGACGGTAATGGGTACAATCATCATTACTACCGTTGCGGCAGCGGATACACCGGAACGTGCGATACCTGCGGTAACCAACTGACCGATAGCATAGTTAAATGTTTTAAGTTGTTCGCTGTAGATATAAAGGCTTGCACCCATATTCCACAAATCTTTAAATACGAAAATAATAAGTGTAATCCACGCCGGTTTTACCATAGGCATTGCGATCTTCCAGAAGATGAGGTTTTCACCTGCACCGTCAAGACGAGCACTTTCAAGAACCGAATCGTTAACCGAAGTTTCCATAAACTGTTTCATAAGGTAAAGACCGAATGTATAACAGAACGAAGGAACAATTACTGCAAAGTATGTATCAACCCAACCGAGCCAGGACATCGTGATAAAGTTAGTGATACCTGTAACGGTGGAGTTAAACATAAGCGAGTAAACAACTACCGAGAAAAGGAACTGTCTACCGGGAAATTTAATCTTTGCAAGTGCGTATGCAGCATAGGAAGCAAAGATAACGTTACCAAATGTACCAAAGAACGAAATAAACACAGTATTAAATATGTATCTCGAAAACGGTACCCAAGATTCATTCATAAGGTTGAACAAATCTCGATAGTTCTTACCGGTAGGATTAACCACGAAGAATCGCGGCGGGAATACAAACAATTCATCAAGGGGTTTCAATGATTGACAGATAGCATATACCATCGGTGCAACCATGATAACCGCAACAATACCAAGCATAACAAAGATACCGATATCGCCGCCTTTTGAACGGTTAATGGAACGTTGGAATTGTTGTTTGTTCTGTAATCTTTTGTTGCGGTAGCGAACGTATTTTGCTTTAATTTCTTGGAAAGACATATTACGTACCTACCTTTCTCAACATCTTGGTTACAAGCATGTTAGCACCAATCATCATGAAGAACAAAATGGTAGCAATAGCAGAAGCGTAACCCATTTCAAAACGGGAGTTACCATAGTCTTCAAGATGGTGCATGATCGTGTGTGCACAGTAGTTCGGGCTCGGGAAACCAACCAACGCGGTAATGACGGCACCGAAACCGAAAGAACCTGTAATTGCAAGAATCGCACCGAGCATCATCTGAGGACGCATGGTCGGAAGGGTGATGTACCACAATTCTTGCCAACGGTTTTTAACACCGTCAACTGCACCTGCTTCATAAAGGCTCTTATCGACAACTTGGAAACCTGCAATAAATGTAAGGAACGAAGTACCAAGCGAGGTCCAAAGAGCAACTGCTACAATAAGCGGGAAAATATACTTTTCATCTTGGAACCAAAGAACCGGTTCAGACAAGAGGCCGAGTTTCATACCCCAAGCATTAACGTAACCATATTGGTCAGACGAGAAGAATATAGTCCAAATCAAGTAAACCTGACCGGAAATCGAAGGCGCATAGAAGAACAGCGTCATAATAGATCTGATCTTCGGGCGAAGTTCGTTAATGAACCACGCAAAAAGCATCGAAAGAAGGTAGGAACCGGGACCTGTAATCATCGAAAACTTGAAAGTATTGATGATTGCAGTCATAAAAATGTCGTCATCAAGGAGCAATCTGATGTAGTTGTCCATGAATACGAAATCGGGCCATTCAAGAAGGTTAAAGGTTGTAAAACTAAGTACAAAGGATAGGAGAACGGGAGCAACTGTAAAAATGAAGAACAGAATAAAGAAAGGTAAAGCCATAAAATAGCCGGTTTTATGTTTCTTCATCTCATTTAATGTCCATTTAAAACGAGACATATCGTTTCTTATGACAGCTTGTTCCTTAGCCATTAGTCTTTCCTCCCTTCATTCCAGTCAGGATATTTTTCTTCAACAACGCTAAGCATTTCTTTGATCGAGTCAGCAGTCGGCAATCCGAATTCTTCTCTCTTTCTTGTAAGCTCTACGTTAATGTCAAGAATATAAGATTGAAGTTCTTCAACAGGTTCAGCATCATCATTAACAACGTCGAGGAACGCGAAGTTTGTATAACGTCCGATAATATAGCTACCGGGGAATTCGGGAGTACATGCAACTGCATTAAACTGCGAGAACAAGTTATTATACTCTTCGCTGGACCAAGCCATGTTAGCGAGTGCATTCATATTAGATGTAGGTTGTTTTGCGGACGGACCGAGCAAAGCAACCATTTCGTTACCATATGCGCTTTGGATATCTGCGCTGAGATACCATTGCATGAACGCCCAAGCACCAAGAGCAACATCTTCCTTGCTGCTTACCGAGTTCATCATCATAACCGCAGAAACACCACCGATGGTTACGTTATTGATTTCTTGTGTAAGTTCATTAGCAGTACCGGGAAGCGGAGTGAATTCCCAAAGACCGTTAATTTCGGGTGCAAAGATTATCAACGTATTGTACGAAGAATAATCGGAAATCGCGAGAGGCATTTCACCCGAACGGAAACGGTTTGCAAAGTCGTAAGTAATCGGGAAATCATACATGGTAAAGAAGCGGCACACATCCTTGAAGCAAGCCAACGATAAGTCGGAGTCGAGGTTGATGGTAATACCGTCAGTTTTAGGAACAACGTTACCTTCATTGTCGGTATAGGTCAAGCCGTTTTCTGCCAAAGTCTTGTCAAGATCAGCAAGTTCTTCATCGCTGATATCATCAAAGTTTCCTTCATAATAATATCTGCGGAAAAGATCAAGATAATAATCGTGGTTGCCCATATCGTACAGCGGTTCGTTTTGTTGATACATAAACACCATAGATCCGCCGGTACCAGTCGGGAAACCGATGTCAAGCGAGTTGGATTGTAACGAATATATAATATCGTAGAAATCATCCCAAGTATTTGGAACTTCGATTCCAAGTTCAACGAAGATGTCTTTGCGGTAGAACATCATCGAGAACGACATTGTCATAGGAAGACCATAGGTTTCACCATAAAGTGTCAACGGAACAAGCGCTTGATCAGCAAACCATGTAGACACTTCGTTGAAATCTTTGATAACGCCTGCTTCTATCAATTTATTATATGCAGGGTATTTGTAGTTACCGCTATCATCCTTGGAATTCCATACCGAATTTTGAAGGTCAGTAAAGTCATAACCGATATTGGTGTTGCCGGTTTTTGTGTTCAAGGAAAGAACGGCAGAACGAATTGCATAGTTAACAGGGTCACCTTGACCGCCACCAAGATATACGTCGGGACCCGTGCCTGCCAAAGTTGCGGGAAGCAAAGTGCCGCCGGCAACAAGTTTGATATCAACAGAGATACCTTCATAATTGGGCGTGAAGTTATCGTCGACGAGTGATCTCAAAATTTGCGCTTGGTCACGAGAAGTAGCAGTCCAAACTTCAACTCTTATATCAGAAGCGTCAGGACCTTCACCCGAAGAACCCAACGAGTTATAGTCGCTGAAGAAAGACATATAGAATTTTTGGATTTCATACCAAAGGTTACCGAAGAAACCAGGTTCTGCCTGGGGTGCTTTGGAATCGACTGCTTGGAAACTGATATAGTCAATTTCAAGAGGTTGGTTTTGGGTGTTTGCCAACCATGTACCGAGAGATGCGGTATAGTCCTTCAATGTCTTCATTTGAGAAGCGACAGTAGAAGGATATGTACCCATACGTTCGCAAGTAAGTGCTACTCTGTCAAGCGTCGAGGAGTGTTCACCCTTTGCGCCAGTCAGTTCGGTAAGCAAATCAGAAACGTCATAAAGTCTTTCGGATTCGTTCAAAAGACCTTTAAGAACGTCGGGGATCAATTTATCGAAACCGTAATCACGATATTCATCGGCTTCGGGACCGGTTATCATAAGAATCTTTCTGTAATAACCGTTAATTGCGGCCAACGAACTTTCAACGGTGCTGAGTATTTCGGACATATCACCCAAAACAACTTCAAGCTTAATCTTATTAACGCCTTCTTTAAGATAGAACTTAAAGTCGGTAGTACCGTCGCTCAAAGGTTTGGTTTGCCAATCATCAGAATACGGGAAACGGAGATTGCCCGCTTCCTTGAAAGGAAGAGTATCATTGATATAGATTTTTCTGGAAACATAAATACCGGAATAGAAGTTTTGTTGGCTTCTGGGAACAATAGTATAGAAGCCTTCTTCAGGTACGGTAATTTCCCACTCTATCCATTGACCAACGTATTGCCACTTATCACCACCGATTTCGTTAAGACGGATAAGAGCCGAGTCCTGAGGTTCAGAAAAACTCGAGGAACGGTCATTGATCGAATAAATCGTATTACCGGAAGTAGTGATGGCATATTCTGCTTGAATCTTAAAGCTTTCGCTGCCGGTGTAATCTTTTTTATCCGAATACTTTTCAAGATACTTTTCGTAAGTAATGTCATCTTCAACTTTTAGGAGTTTAATGCTCTTAATAGCCAAAGGTTCTCTTACCGCTTGAAGGCTGATTGTGTGTTCGATGCCACCTTCAAAATAGAAAGAAAGAGGTTCGGAATAATAACCGGTAGAGTCGTAAATGCTCTTTTCAACCCAATCCGCAATAAGTTGTTTATCGGGTTTGAGTTCATTTCCGTTAACGTCTTTAAGATAAGGACGTTCACTGTCAGGATTCATGTTAGCTTGATTATTAACGAACTCTATAAACTTGTCATCGGTAGAAAGATATGTTTTCTTACTGCCGTCGGCATTGTAAGTGAACTTACCGTTCTCATCGAGAACATTATAGACATCCGCCCAAATTTTTTCAAACTCAACCGAACGAGCTTCCTTATAAGGAACAGCGCCGTCAATAAGAATATATCTTTCGGCAGTCGCTGATTTAGCAATAAGGTTTGCGCCTTCGTTAAAATCGCCGGTATAATATTCAATTGCAATATTATAGCGAACGCTTTCTTCGGGTTTGAACTTCCAAGTGATTACGCTGTTGTCACCGCAAATAACAACTTTGCCGTTATAATCACCCAAACCGTTTTCGAGCACCTTGATAGCGCCTTTCGAATAAGCGGTTTTGTCGTCCTCGTCAACGCCCTCATCAGGCGCCACAAGATAATCGGTTATGTCAAGCTCAATCGTTTCATCTCCGAAGGGAACATCGTAAACATTACGATATTCTTCATACGTTGTCGCCGTAAGATAACTTTCGACGTCATCAAGCGATGTACGATAAAGCGAGTCAGAACCGCCGAAGTATTCGCCAAGAGCAGAAGCGTTTATGCCGCAAAAACCGCTTGTTAAAATGGCAAGCAGTAACACATAAATGCAGAAACTTTTGGCTTTTCTTCTCTGTCCAATCATGAGATTTCCTCCTACGAGAGTAATTTGCAGTATATGTGCACAATGACACTACTACATTTTTATATATCGAATGATAACACAAATGCGTTTTTTTGTCAAGTATGCATATAAATCTACTTATAAAATAATGCAATTTTAACACATGATTTATGCAAGATATTAAAAATCACATTTAACTTTTAACAAAAATAATCAGTAAAAAAATACACATATATACTTTGTGTAACAAAACCTCAAATCAATAGTATTATATTTTTTTCAAACAAAAAACAAAAATCGTCAAATTACTACCATTTTCAAGCCCATTTTGGTTATTTTTCGTAGAGTCATTTTTGTCAAATTATATTTTTAGAACATTTAATAAAGAAACGAAAATTACACATTTCGGCAAGGTTTTTTGTCTCATTTTCAAAAGCAATAAAAAACAGTCAATTCTCAACGTCATATTGCACAATTATCATTTGCGTATTTTTGCATCATACAAAACATTTGTTCTTTGAAATTCTCGAAAATAATCAAATTCAAAATTCAAAACAAACAAAATATAAACAACAAAATATAAAAAGTCTGCTCGATATTACAAAATCAAGCAGACCTATATGTTTTTTTACAGTGGAACTTTGACAACAACGATAAAACCACAACCGCCATCACCCGATATAGAATACGAATATTGTTCTCCTTGCGGTAAAGGCACGTATGTTGCCTGAATGTTTTCATCCAATGGCACGTAATACACCACATATGCCGTATTTTCTTCAAGTTCACTCTTAAATTCAATAACCTTTTCAGTGCGAACCTTATCAATATATTCTTCAAGAGAGAGTCTGTATAGATTCATATATTGACTATGAGCTAATCCGACATATCTATAAACCGTATTATCCGAATCGTGCATGGTGTATTCTCTTTTGCCTTCCGGATAACGTTGTATTACGCCATATTTATATGCCTGATCACGCAAAAAACCAAATTCAACGTCCGAAAATTTATACGCAGAATTAAAAATCGAAAGTTGAACAGAATAACCGGTAGTAAGGTCTATCACCGTTTCCTCAGCAGATATCTTGTCGTGCGATGTATAACCCCTATTTATTATAAGACCATTATTCGGCACTTCTTTGAAAAAACCGCAAATAAATTTATCGATACCGGCAATTGCCTCTTCATACAGCACCAACGACATATTCGACAAACCATAAACATTATCGGTTTTATGTTGACCAATGTTAACAATTTTGCTTTGATCAATAGATGGAAAACCATTCGCACCGTCTTTTATAACAGCAAGGCTTCCGTTAACAACGTCGACATTCCTATACGGAAAGTTCTCGAAAACAAAATCATCGTAATATTCATATTTCTTTTCAACAATCGGCGAAGAAGATACTTCTTGTATAAATTCTGCCGAAGTTTCATCAGAAATAATTTCAGAAACGGATTCCGTTTCTATTTTAAACGTATCGCCCGAAAACTGTGCTAACGCCGCTACATACGAAGCAATCATAATAACAAACGCAAGCAAACCCGCTATAACAACGATTTTTTTATCAGAGGAAGTATTTTGTTTTTCTTCTTTCATAAAACGCACCTCTTTTAAAATGTGTGGGCGAAAAAGGATTTTCGCCCACACTACTAAGACTTATTAGATACCTGTTTCAGCCTTCTTTTTAAGAGCAGCGTATTTTTCCTTAGCTTGCTGTTCAGCAGAGTTAAAGAGAGCACTTGCTCTTTCAGGGAACGCTTTTTCAAGAGAACTATATCTTGTTTCACTCTTGATAAAGTCCATATAAGAAGTGGTAGGTTCTTTGCTGTCAAGAACAAACGGATTCTTGCCTTCTGCTACCAATTCAGGATTGAAGCGGAAGTTGAACCAGTAACCCGAAGCAACAGCAGCCTTAGTTTCAAGCATGCTGGTGCCAAGGCCCTTCTTGATACCGTGGTTGATACAAGGAGCGTAACCAATGATAAGCGACGGACCCTTATACTTTTCAGCTTCGGAAATTGCCTTGATGCATTGATTGTAATCAGCACCCATAGCAACCTGAGCAACGTATACATAGCCGTAAGACATTGCGATAGCAGCAAGATCCTTCTTCTTCATAGTCTTTCCGGCTGCCGCAAACTTAGCGGTAGAACCAGTAGGAGTAGATTTAGAAGCTTGTCCGCCAGTATTGGAGTAAACTTCGGTATCGAATACGAAGATATTGATGTCTTCGCCGGAAGCGAGAGCGTGATCAAGACCGCCAAAGCCGATATCGTATGCCCAACCGTCGCCACCGAAGATCCACATGGACTTTTTGGTGAGGAGGTCAGCATCTTCAACCACCTTCTTAGCATTGTCGCAGTCGCAGCCCTTGCAAGCAGCAAGAAGCTT
>JAGBUH010000109.1 GCA_017630915.1 Clostridia bacterium | reverse complement strand
TTTCGGTGGTGAACACGAAAAAGATAGAAATGATGTAATTTACAATCAAACCGACGGTAAAACCGAGTGCGGTTGCGAGTGTAACACGAACTTCGTTCTCAAAGCCAAAAACAACGAACTTTCCCATATCTTCGGGCAAAATGACCGAGTGAAACAGAGTTTTTGTTATTAAATCGAAAACGAACGCGCTTCCGCCTGCGACAAGATAACGCAACAATTCTTTTATAAGCGATTTCTTTTTATCGTCCATAATGATATTATCTTCCTATAAATTTTTATATATGATACACCTAACAGCCTTTTTTGTCAACAACAAAAGCAAAGCCGTCGCATCGCGACGGCTGTATTCTATACTAAAAACTATTAACCGTTGGAAGAAACGTCAGCAGAGGATTCTGCTACGGAAGATTCAACCGCGGAAGATTCTGCTTCGGAGGAAACTGCTTCGGAAGATTCGGTTGCAGAAGAAGTTTCAACAACTGCGGAAGAAGTATCAACAGTAGAAGAAACATCTTCGGAATCGGTATTGTCGATAGAACCGACAATGTAAAGTGCGAGAACAAGAACTACGAAAACGATAGCAACGATGAGGGTCCATTTTTGATATTTCTTGTCTTTACCGCCGATATTGTTCTTTGCGAGATAAGATTCGGAAGCGCCTTGACCTGCAATAGAATTGCCAAGTCCGCGACGGCGACCTTGTTGCGCGCCGATGAGCCAAATAAGAAGGCCGGCGAGAGCGATAAGAATAGAACCAATAATGTATTCGAGAACCATAATTTAATTTCCTTTCAATAACAATTCGCCATACGGCGCTAAACTAAATAATATCACATAGAACCTAAAATTGCAATACCAACTCAAAAATTTAATAATTTGTTCACAATTACGGAATTTCGCGTGTGTTTGTTTTCTCGTCAATCTTCTTCGGTTTCTTTTTTTCTTTTTTAGGTTGTTTATTCTTTGATTGTCCTTTTTTATTATCTTGGAAACGATTAACAAAGCGCACAACCGCCATTACAACAGAAAATACAAGCCAAAGAACGACTATTCCCAAAACTACGTAAATAATTGCTTTTACGGTTTTACCGAAAAGGAAACCCTTTATCTTTTCAAGCGATGCTTTCAAACCGTCTGAGGATATGCCATCTTTTGCCACGGCGTCAACTCTTGCGAGTTCGGCACCGTTATAAGTGAAAACAATTGTGCCGACTTTTTGTCCTGCGGTAACGGGAGCGTCAATCGTATCGTATTCACTTCCGTTGAAATCCTTTTTATAAACGACGCTTTCGTCATAAATCAATTTAGATTCAACGTTACCGCCTTCAACGTCGAGCACCAACTTTTCAACCTTTTCGCAAGGGACGACCATAACGTGTGAAGAATGACCGGCGTTGACACGCAATTCACCGACAATCGTATCGACGGTAGCGATAGTCAACAACTTAAAGGATTCGCGTGTCCATTTGATAAGTTTGTTCATATCAACATACGCGTTTCCTTCACCGAACGAATAATGAGTTTTATCATCAATACGTTCGACTATCATGCCCTCGGCACACATCACGACAAATATATATGTTCTTCCCTCTTTTTGACTTGCGGTGATAAGGCAGTAATTTCCGCTTTTGTCAAGCTGACCGGCAATCATACCAATTGCATCTTTATTCAAGAAGCCGTCAACGTAATAGTTACTTTTCAAAAAGTTTTTGTTTCGTATCGTCGAACTGCCGTTAAAGAAGTGCGATTCCACGTTGCAAAGCTTAACGAGTTCATCATATTGATAAAACGCACTCGCGATAAGAGCAACTTCGCGCGGAGTTGTGTATTGGCTGGGAGAATCAAGCCCTGTGGGGTTAGCAAATTTGGTTTGTGTCAACCCGAGGTCTTGAACCTTTTCATTCATTTTTTCAACAAACTCGTTAATGTTTCCGCCGAGGTATCTTTCGCCGAAATAGCATGCAATAGATGCCACCGCATCGTTTGCACAGGCAACCAACGTTGCGGCAAGCAAATCTTTTGCAGAGTAGGTATCGCCCGCTTTTAAGCCCATCATCGGAACTCTAACATCGGCGATATCGCCTGCATTGTCGATAGCGGTGTTAGTAACCGTCACCTGAGTGTCGGCAGAATTAAGTCCGCGTTCCTTTAAAATATCGCTTGCAACCATGCAAGCAACCAACTTCGTCGCAACGGTGGGAGCGACCTTTTCGTCAATTCGGTCGGAATACAAAAATTGGTCGTCGTCAACGCAATATGCAACCGCCGCATTGCCCGAAGTTATATTGGGAGTCAATTCAACGGTATTTGAAATTTCTTCCGCCGCCGTAAACAACGGCAAAGCAGAAACAAAAAGCATTATAAATACTATCAAAAGCGCAATTTTGCGCATAGATTTCATTTATTTTATACCCCTTTCGAAAATATAGTCGAAGCAACAAACTTGTCGCTGTTTATCTGTTCTTTAAGTTCATCAATAGAGGAAAAACGTTTTTCTTCTCTTATAAATGCCAAAAATTCGGTTTCAACAACACAACCGTAACAATCGCCTGAATAATCAAAAAGATAGGTTTCACAAACAGGATAATTGCTGTCACTCACCGTCGGTTTCACGCCGATATTCGCAACACCGCAAAAAGTCTGTCCGTCAATTTCACATCTAACGGCATAAACCCCGAATCGCGGAACAACAAGTTTATTCGGAAATTCTTGGTTGATTGTCGGAAAGCCGAGCGTACGTCCGAGTTTTTTGCCGTGTATAATCTCGCTTTTGAAGGAAAAAGCGCGTCCCAACAACTCATTCGCGCTCGCGACGTCGCCGTTTGCGATAAGCGAACGTATAATAGTAGAACTGACAGGAACATCATTTTTAATAACCGCCTCTTGCGTTATTACCGAAACGCCTTTCGGAGAGAGCAGTTTTTTTATCAGTTCAACGTCGCCGCTTCGGTCTTTCCCGAAACGGAAATCATATCCGCAAACGATACTTTTGGCACCGAGTATGTCATATAAAACCTTTTCGGAAAAATCAACCGCTGACAGCATTTTTACCTTACTGAACGCAACAGAGAAAACAACGTCTATTCCCAATTCGGCAAAGAGTTCAATTTTCTTATCCGCCAACGTAAGCATTTTCGAATCGTTTTTAGGGTTGTCCTCAATATCAAAGGTAAACACCGCCGAGGGAAGATTCAAACGTTTCGCCTCGCGCTTTAACGATTCAAGCATTGTTTTATGTCCGAAATGAACGCCGTCAAACATACCGACGGCAACACACACGCCGTTGTCTATGACAATATCGGTTCTAATTTTCGTTATTTTTATTATACTTAACAAATTATTATCCATAACAACAATATAATACCCAATTTATTCTCCTTTGTCAACTTGGAAAGGTATATTTTTCATGTGAATGTAAATAATATTTTCCAGAAATATAAGGACGGGTGTTATTTATGAGTCATCAAAAAAACGACAAATTCGATTCTGTCATCCTTGCAGGCGGATTCGGTAAGCGTTTATCTCCGCTTACCGACACCATGCCGAAACCCATGTTGCCTATCGACGGCATCTCTGCGTTCGAGCGCAATTTAGCCTTGCTTAAAAAATGTAATTTCAAAAAAACCGCCGTGACCACAATGTATCTCCCCGAAAAAATCGAGCGTTTGGGCGATTATTCGGGAAGTGTAGAATACTTTCGCGAAGAAAAACCGCTTGGAAGTGCAGGCGCGGTCGCGAAATTAAAAGGAAGAATAAGCGATTGTCTTTTAATCATTTCGGGCGATGCGATATGTGACTTTGACTTAAAAAAAGCAAAAGACGAATTTCTAAAAAGCGGTTGTGACGCGGCAATGGTGCTTTGCCGTACAAAAGATTCGGGCGAATACGGCTCGGTATGCGTACAAAAAGGCAGAGTTGTCGGCTTTTGCGAAAAGCCGTCGGTGCGCGACACACTTTCCGACCTTATAAATACGGGCATATATTTCATAGGACCGAAAGCGCTTTCGATGATACCCGACGATACAGTATACGATTTCGGGCGCGATTTGTTCCCCGCCCTACTCCGCGCAGGTATGCAGATAGCAGGGATTGAA
Organism: Clostridia bacterium; assembly: GCA_017630915.1. GTDB lineage: Bacteria > Bacillota > Clostridia > Oscillospirales > CAG-382 > Coliplasma. The sequence goes on along the minus strand of JAGBUH010000109.1, from coordinate 4,752 downwards.
CCTTACGGACATTGGTTCGACATCGGCTCGTTCGGTGAATACCACCGCTGTAATATGTGGATGTCCAACGCATATAACTGTATCGGCAACCATGTTTCGCTTCATCCTGCGGCGAGGATAGAATACTGTGTAATCATGAACAACTGCACGATAGGTAACAGCGTTCTTCGCGGAAGCATCATCGGCGAAGGCGCGGTCATCGGCAACGATTGTATCATACCTGCCGGTTGTGTTATAGGTTCGGGTGCCGAACTCCGCGACGGCACTTCGCTCGCCCCCGGAAGCATAGTAGGAACGGGACTTACCTGCATAGGGGATTCGTTTGTAGACACCTTCCCTAAGCCTAAACAATGCCTGGTATTTGATGACGATGCCGTAATTGCCAACGAATGCGACGAGGGATATTTCGTTCGTTTGGGCAGACTTTTGGGCGGAAGCGGTAACATTATCGCGTTTGCCGAAGGAAACGGCATGACACTTCCGCAAGCCTGCGAAATCGCGTGCGGTGTTTCGGAAGCAGGTAACGGTTGTACTGTGGTTTCGGGCGGAAACGCCGCGATGGCATCGTTTGCCGCATCGGAATACGACAGCAAAACGGCTTATATATCAAAAAACGGCGACAGAACCGAAATAAGACTATTTTCAAGAGGCGGTATGCCCTATTCACGCGAGGAATTGCGCAAACTTTCGGGAAAACAAGCGACAACCGTATCCAAAGCAGGAAGCGTTTATTTGCTTCCTCACGGTGCGCTGATAAAACGGTATTTGCAATTTTTGAGAGAAAACTCGGTTTTGCCGACGAAAATAAACATCGCTAACGGAAGCGAAAACGCCTTTCTTCGCGAATGTGTCGAAGAATTGGGCATAAAAAAAGAGGAAAACGGTGCAACCTACTCCTTGACCGACGACGGAGAAAAAGCCGCCGCGCAACTTCCCGACGGCCGCGAAATTTCCTATTGGCAGTTATTGGCGATATGCTGTATCGAGGGCAAACGAAACGGAATAATACTTCCCAATGATACGCCCACGTCGGTTGAACGAATACTGCGCAGACATTCGATTGACGTTGCGTTTTACAGCGACAGCGAATCCGACGTACGCCAACTTGCCGAAAGCGACAGACTTCACCGCGACGGTGTTTTACTCGCACTTACTGCACAAGGACTTGCCGAAAAAAGCGGTATGACGTTAGGCGAACTTGCCGACAGACTTCCGCCGTTTTCGGTGATTACAAGGCTGATTTTCACCGAGCGCGATAAAATGAGTTCGGTAATTTCGACTTTAAGAGAAGATTGCGGAAACGCAAGATGCGCAGGTTTTGACTTCGGCGACGGACGTGTAAACATTTATGCAAGTGCGTCGGGCAGATTTAGGCTTATCGCAGAAGCGACCGACAGCGAAACGGCAGAGGAAATAACATTACGCGCGATTGACCTACTCGAAAAACGATAATAAAAAAGGGATGTGTACTCACATCCCTTTACTTATTTTATTCTGATAAATCTATGTCAGGAAGAAATTGATAATAATTACTTTGGTCGGATATATCATCATATACAACAAAACAGCAAACTTCAAGACGTTCATAATTATCAAAAATCTCGATATACAACAAAACGTCTTTCCCTCCAATAACTGCCTTTATATCGAAATCAATGCAATTCAATCCGTAATATGAACTAGGTTGATTAGTATCAACCACACATTCGGTAATTTCAATGCCGGATTGAAAATCAAGACCCGTTTTCCTCTCGATTTCGTCTAAATATTTAGGTAAAGTTTTTCTGCTGTCACGTTCATATTTATAGCAAAACAAATCAGCCGCAGAATCATATTCGCCTTGCTCTATATATTCCACAAGTTCATCAACCAATGCCTTAGCGGCAGTTTCATCAACTTTCCCACAAGCGGTAAACGATAATACAATCATCAAAAAGTAAAGCACATAACAGATTCTTTTCATGACTTATACTCCTTATTGACTCGTTTTATTCACTGATTTCTGAACTTGAATCGGTTGAAGTTTCATTTTCGGCATCGGCACTTACCCAAATAATCGGGCGCACCGCAACCAAATCATAATCAACCGCAAAACCGTTTTCACGTACGGTTCCGTCGAAATGAACATAAGACGCAAAGTTATCGGAAGTGCCCTTATCGAGTAACCACCACCAGCAACAACCGTTTTCGACACGCGCACCCTTTGATACGGCATATTCCGTGGCGGTCGAAGCGCGCCAAGAATCATATTCATAATACTTCTTCGCATCGGCAACCGAAAGCAAAGACACCTTATCGTTATTTTCGGTTATTAAAGACGATTTTTCGTTATCGTCAAAAGCCGATTCTATAAAATCACCGTTCAAATAATCACGAAGCGAACTTTTATCCCAAGTCACATCAACGCGTTCGGTATTATAAGGCATGGTATCTATGCAATAACGGCTTATAAGAAGTATCTTACCTTCCTGTTTTTCGAGCACTATCCATTCAAGCGCCTCTTGTTCGTACTTGCCGAAAACAACCGCATCGCCGACTTTCGCATCCGCCATTGTTTCCTTGACGACAACGTCTTCGGGCAACGGTTCAAAACTGCTCTCGGTGCCAAAATCTTGTTCAAGCGAACTGTTTACATCAGACGTATTACCACCGCCCGACGAGAACATATATACCAAAAACATACCCATTACGGCAAATGCGATTAGAACTAACACGATTGCCAACGGTACGGATATTGGCTTTACTTCTTTCTTTTTTGCAGACATTTTTATTCTCCGTTTGAAAACTATCAACTATATTTATAATTTACCAAACACTTTTTGTCAATACAAAACGGTAAAAATGCAACAAAGGTTTTCCGCAAAACAATGCAGAAAACCCTTGAATTGTTTATTGATTATTCTTCGTCAACGTTTACTTTATTGCGCCACCCCGTAACCGCGCGTATTTTTTTATACAAAAGCGCGCTCGCGCGGATACTTGCGCGTACGTTGGGATGTCCGTTTGCTCCGATTTCGGTTTCGTTTCCGAAAATACTTTCGGCAAAAAGGAAATGCACCTTTTTATCGGTCTTGTTAATCTCGCGAACAGTTTTGCGAAGTATTTCGGCATAAAGGTTGCTCATAAGACCGTACATCCAAATAATCTGCGCTTCGGGATAACGTGCGCGAACCTTTGAAACAAGGTCTTTTGCGGCAAGCGAAAACTCATCGTCGGGCGCAGGTCCGCCGGAATCGTTTGTTCCCAAATTGATAACGACAACGTCGGCAACCCAACCGTCGTCGCACACTCCGCCTTTACGTGTGAGGTATTGATAATACTGACCGCCCTTAACGTCGGTTCTGTCACCGTTGCAGTTGCAAACGATACCCTTGCCTGAAATTGCAATAAATCTTGCATCTGCACCGAACTTTTCGGCGGTAAGATATGCATAAGAATATGTACCGTCTTGCTGATAGGTGAAAAATGTCGGATCGGTAGAAAGTCCCAAAACACCGTAACCGCAGGTTATCGAATCGCCGATAAATTCTATTCTTCTCGGACTGTTAAGAGGCGGTTTGCGAAGTGTCGCGCCGTTGCCGAGCAGCGTTAAGGTATCAAATTTCAATTGAATATCGCCCTCGGTAACTTTCAATACATCTACGCGGTGGCGTTTATCGGTCAAACCCTCGATAATCAATTTTTCGTTGCCGTTTGTAACTGCAAAACGTTGAGTTTTATTTCCGTCAACCGTTATTCTGACGTAAGCAGGGCTGTCGGCAACGTAACTACCGAGCGAAATTATAAAACCCGTGCCCACAAACACGAACGAAAAACCGCTGTTAGTCCAATCGAAAGCAAGACAACCGTCGATAACACTGTGTCTTCCGCGAACACGTATCATTTCAGATTCCGCAAGTTTAATGGGAGTATTAAGATAAAAAGGCTTTTTTTCCATTCCTGTTAACCTCTAAAAACATTTTATTTGTTAAAATATTACGTTTCGAAGATTAACATTTGTTGGTTATTTCTTTAACATTTTGTTAATTTCGCAAACTGTAAAGGGACATACCGCGAGCGCGAAGCAGATTATCCATTCGACCGCATTAAGCGACGTCAATCCGAAAAGTTGTGCCGCCGAGGGTATAAGAATTACCGACGTCTGCATAATAAGGCAGAGGAAAAAGGATATCCATACAAACGGATTTCGTTTAGTGTCGCGTCGGAAAATACTTTTTTCGCTTCTCATGTTGAAAGAATGGAACAACTGCGATGCACCGAGAACCCAAAAGCTCATGGTTCTGCCGACTTCAAAGTTTCGCATATTGGTTCCGAATACAAACGCCGATATCGCCAACGTACCTATAAGAATACCCTCAAAAATTATCCTTGCAACCCGTACCCCCGAAAACAACGGTGAATCGGCTTTCACGGGAGGGCGTTTCATTACGCTGTCGGGCGCACGTTCCAACCCCAAAGCGATTGCAGGGAGCGAATCGGTGGTAAGATTCACCCAAAGCAATTGGATTGCCGACAATGGCGACGGAAGAGAAACAATTATCGAAAAGAACACCGTAAACAGTTCGCCTATATTGCAAGAAAGCAAAAAGTGAACGGCACGTCTTATATTGTCGTATATCCCTCTCCCCTCTTTAACGGCGGTAACAACGGTTGAAAAATTATCATCGGTAAGTATCATATCCGCCGATTCCTTCGCAACCTCCGTACCGCTTATACCCATAGCGCACCCGATGTCTGCCTTTTTAAGCGCAG
>JAGBUH010000108.1 GCA_017630915.1 Clostridia bacterium | reverse complement strand
TGGGCGATGCGCCACAGTGAGAAAACGGTTTTGACCTACCGCTTCACCCTGCAACATAGTCAAAAAGCCTTGAAATACGGACGTATTCCTTCGTTTTTTGCCGTCGTTGCAAGTCGAATCGGTCACGGTCAAAACTGCATTGCACCTTAAAACTTGATAGTTTTGTCACAAGACAAAGAAGAAAACTGCGATAATACGAGCGTATATCGCAGTTTTTTGATGCAGTATTGTGCAAAATTGGCCGTTTTAAGGCGATTTATCACTATGGTGCATCGCCCTTTGTGACGGCTTTCGTTTTAATAAGATTTAGTTGGCACTTGAATACTTTTGCTTGGTTTGCTGGATTTGCTGTTGGGGTGCGGAAGTGCTGGGATACCAACCTTTTTGCGCCATTTTTGAATAAATTTCGTTTTGCATACAGAGGCAATCGTTGAGCGCCTGTTTGAATACTGAATTTACGTTGGGAGTGGAAGATTCAATCGTGCCGTGCATAAAGATGTCACATGCGTTTTTGACGCTTGTCAGCACGTTGTCCATGATAACTTGGTCTTGCATTGTTGTGTCCTCCTTAAAGTAGGTTGTAGAATCGGTCGAAGGTGTTTTGCTGTTTTTTCGCAATTTCGGAAAGGAAATTCGAAAGTTCGGTGTCGCCTACCTGATTCGAAAAATCCGAGCAGACTTTTTTGATTTGCTGGGTGTGACCGAGTGCGTCCTCGATATAAAGAAGTTCTTTGGGTGACATAAAAAATACCTCCGTTTTTTTGTTACGAAGGTATTTTTGCCAAATTTGTATTTAGGTATTCAGAGCAGGTGAAATTACTTTAAATTCGATAATAATTTATCTGCCAAAGCATCGTTGGGTACGAAAAATACCGTTTCTTTGCTTTCTCCGCCCTTGGTTGTTTTAAGAGTGCACTTTTTGTTACCGTTGGGGAATTCGATAACTTCGCTGTTGAATTCTATTTCGGTTTCGCTGTCGGTATATACCATATCGTCAATCGGGGCATCGTTTGACAGTAGATTGTAAATAGAGGTAAACGCAATGAATTTATTGCGGTCTGCCGAAATTGCGGTTACGTAATATTTGCTTGTGCGTATTTTACCGTCGCTTCCTGCAACAAAGCGTGTGTTTGAATCTTCGCGGATGTATCCGTAAAAGAACGAAAAATCTTTCGCTTGAAGTTTTTCTTTTCCGATAAGCGTGCCTTCGATTTTTTCTTCTTTGTATTTTTCGACAGTTGCTAAAACGTGGTCGTCGATATCCTTATCAGAAACCTGTATGCCGTATGAAATAAAGAAGCCTATAACGCCGACGATTGCAACAGGCATGCCGTAGCCCCAAAAGTAAGCAAAGCCGACTGCAAGACCGATTGCGATTAAAACAATGCTTATGATATAGATTTTTCTGCCGTAGTTGTTGCCGAAATATCTTTCGAATTTTTTGTCCATGAATGTTCTCCTTTTTTCTGTGTACATTGATTATACTATATGCTAAACATACTGTCAATAAATTCTTAGTTGAGTCTATACAACTATATAGTGGCATTTTAAGCGAATCGGTTGGCTATAAAATCCGTTTTTTTCTAAAAAAGTTAATATATTGAGCAATGCGTGACGAAAATTGTTGACAATTAAAGCGATTTGTTATATATTTATAAGAGATTAAAGTGGGAAAGTATTTCCGCAACGGAGGGAAAAGCCAATGAACAACATACCCGAAATTTTTGGTTCACTTGTTTTTAACCGTGAGGTTATGAAGCAACGTTTACCCGAAGATGTATATAAATCTTTGAAACATACTATTCAGCGCGGTGAAGATCTCGATATTACCGTTGCTAACGTTGTTGCTGAGGCAATGAAGGATTGGGCTATTGAAAACGGCGCAACCCACTATACCCATTGGTTCCAACCGATGACGGGAATTACCGCCGAAAAACATGACAGTTTCATTACCCCTGCAAACGGCGGTAACGTTATCATGTCGTTTTCGGGTAAGGAACTCATAAAGGGTGAACCCGACGCGTCGAGCTTCCCCTCAGGCGGTCTTCGCGCAACGTTTGAAGCGCGCGGTTACACCGCTTGGGATCCCACTTCTTTTGCATTTATCAAAGACGGTTCGCTTTGTATTCCGAGCGTATTTTGCTCTTACGGCGGCGAAGCGTTGGATAAGAAAACACCGCTTCTTCGTTCTATGGAAGCGATTAATGAACAAGCGATGCGAATTTTAAAACTGTTCGGCACAGAAGCAAGACACGTTGATTCCAACTGCGGTCCCGAACAGGAATATTTTCTTGTAGATAAAGATGTTTTTAATAAACGCGAAGACCTTGTTGTTTGCGGCAGAACGCTTTTCGGCGCAAAGCCTCCCAAGGGACAGGAACTTGAAGATCACTATTTCGGCGCAATCAAAACGCGTGTTTCTGCATTTATGAAGGAACTTGACGAAACTTTGTGGAAGTTGGGTATCCTTTCGAAAACCAAACATAACGAAGCCGCACCCTGCCAACACGAACTTGCACCCATTTACGGTACCGCTAACACGGCGACCGA
>JAGBUH010000107.1 GCA_017630915.1 Clostridia bacterium | reverse complement strand
TGAACCCGAACCCGAACCGGAACCGCCCGTAGAACCGACGGTATTATAATACTTGGCGTATAATTCAGCCTCTTTCATTTCCTTTTCGGCTTGTAACTTTTGCATAAGTTGGTTATATTCGGCTTGAAGCTGTGCTTCCAGCTTTTCTTTTTCCCAAAGAAGCTCTGCTTCTTGCTGTTCCTTGTCGGCAATACGTTCGGCTTCCTTGATTTTTTCCTGCCAGATACGTTCTGCTTCGGCTTGTTTTTCTTCCCAAACACGTTGGGCTTCTTTTTGTGCCGCTTCAAATTCCTGAACTGCTTTTTGGTATTCTAATTCAAAAAGACGTTCTTTTTCTGCCTGTTGTTCTTGCCATTCGCGTTCGGATTGGGTTTGTTGTTCCTTCCATTCACGCTCGGATTGGGTTTGTTTTTCTTCCCATTCACGCTCGATTTGGGATTGCTGTGCTTCCCATTCGCGTTTGTATTGTTCTTGCAATTCTTGCCATTCGCGTTCGGATTGAGTAAGGTGCTCTTTCCATTCGCGTTCGGACTGAGTTTGCTGTTTTTGCCATTCACGTTCGGACTGAGTTTGCTGCTCTTTCCAAAGACGTTCTGCTTCAAGGTTTTCGCGTTGGAAATTTTGCTCGTTTTTAAGTTGTTCGGCTTGGAAACGGCGGTCTGCTTCGTTTTCTGCCGCGCTTTGCTCCATTTTCGCAATGTCGAGCTTGAACTGATTCTTTTTATCGTTCAGCAAACTCGCTTTATCGGCAAATTGAAGCGATATATCAAACTTCTTGTCGGCGAGGTCGCGCTGTAACGAGTTGCTGTTTTTGCTGTACTCGGTTCCGAGTGCGCCGAGTCGGTTCGAAAGCAAAATGTTCGAATTCAACTTGGTTTGCGCCGCTTCGCCGGAAAATCCCAATCCGCGCTCGGCGAGTAGGGTATAGGTGTTGCGCTCGTCACGCATGGTATCGGCAACGGCGCGGTTGCGGTCGCTTATATATTCGCTTTCAAGCGTTTTCATTGCGTCGGCGTGTGCCTTTTCGGCGTTTTCAAGCGCGGTTTTGTATAACGACGAAAGTTTTTCTTCGTCTTCGGAATATCCGCTTAATAGACTTTTCAAACCGTCGGTAATATTAGAATATGCCATATCTGCTGCTCCTTTCTTTATCTCTTGTTTTAATTGTTACTCCGTGGAGTTCGCATCTGCCGTGACCGACTGCGCTGTGGGTAAGACGGAACGGCATTGCGCGTTTTATCGACGGGCGGAAGGAAATTCTGCGATAACCCTCATCGCCTTCGGGGAAGTTAAAGGTTTGCTCGATTGCGTTTTCGTTGCTTCGTTCGAACCCGAAAGTTATATTTATCGGTCCGCGAATATAGATATCGGCGTTAAATTCGATAATATCGGCTCTTCCGCTGTTGTGACCGTTTGTGATAAAACCGCTTTTGAACATACACGGCAGCGACGAGGGGTTATTCTTGTCGCTCAATCTATGCAATATTTTGCCGTGGCTGAAATAGAGCGTTGAACCGAGAAGCGAATAATGTTCGCAATTCATGTTGGTGTAGGTATACCACGTTCCGTTGCCGTAATTATAGATATAGGCGGTGTCGCCGCTTATGAAATAAAGTTCGCGGTTGGCTTGGAAATCGAACATGATAATGTCATCGAGGCTGCCGTTTAATATCTTCGACATCGATTCTGCGATAGGCGACGAGAAGTATATTGCGTTCTTTTCGTTTACGACCGAGGTCGATTCCCACATATTAAGACCGTCGTGACAGAGTGTCACGGGGCGGTTGTCGATGTTGCAACCGTCGGTTTCGAAAAGACAGCCCTTGTTGCCGTTTAAACTGTAAACGGGGAACGACGATACGATGTTGCCCACGCCGTCGTCACGCAGTTCGCAATAGGAATAGTACGCCTCGTTCTTGGTGAAAATCAACTGACGGTCGTATTGCTGTGCGATGCAGTTTATCTTTGAATTTCCGATGACCGTAAAGGAGTTAATCGGAAAATATTCCACCGACGGAATACCGTTTGCAAGTTCGGAATGGAAACGGTAATTCGGATAATCCTCGTTTCCCCAAAGGAACGCTCTGCCGTCGGAATTACCGCCGAACATCATTATTTTATTGCATTTCATAATGCGGTTACGGTCTTCTTCGGCAGTCATTATTTGATAGGTTACTTCGATGTTGTTAATACCCTCGGGAACCGCCTCCATAAAATTGATATGATTTTGCACGGGTTCGAAGATATAACCTTCACGGAGTACTTCTCCGTCGATTTTTACCGAAATAACGTCGGCACCGTCTTCCGCCAATTTATAGTTCGTCGAAACGCCGTCTGCCGAGAACAACTGCTTTCGCATATCGGATAAGAGATTTATCTGCTCAAACAGTTCTCCTTGACCGCTTGCATTGCAGTTTATCGCAACGGTGGGGATGTAACCTGCGACTTCATAAAGCCTTTTGCCGTCGTATTTGCTGTATGTGTAATGGGTTTTGATGTACAAAAATCCGTTGAATTCGAACATCATACAATCGCCTATACCCACTTCGCCAATCAATTCGGGGGTTGCAAGGGTGTCGCTCGGAAGTAGTCTGTAAACCAAACCGCCCGCGGCTACGATAATCTGCTCGGTGTTGTTAATGCTGCCGCACCAAACGCAGTTTATGTCGTCATCGAAATGCGCGACGTTGTTAACTTCGGGGCGTTTGGTAAGCGAACCGCCGTCGGTTATTTTTAAATTTTCCAAAACCGTTGCGGAAGACGCGCTCGTTTGGAGTTTGATGCGCTCATCTAACCCCGTAAAACCCTTTTGCGAGGTTATTTTCATGAATAAACCTCCTTAATAGGCTCTGCTTTCGCCTTGCCGAATCCGATAGCCTTTAACTTGGCTTCACCGTAAAGACGGTTTAAATCGGCACATAACGCATCGTCTTCGCCCAACGCCAATAAACGCGCAACACCGTAGGGAAGCACCGAAACGGCAACGATTTCCGAACAGTCGATAATATCGTCAAGCGTGTTGATTTTAATAACCTTGTGTTCGGTACGTCTTATTCGGCAATCAAGTTCGGAATTTTCGGCAAGGGTGATGTTTATAAGCGAAAGCGCCTTGTTTTTAAGGTCTGCCGTATCAGACGGCAGGGAAAAAGCGTTTTCCCTCAACCCAAGTAAATCGAGGGACATGATAAATAAATCGTTTCCTGTCATATTTACCTCGTAATAATTTTAATAAAGGCTGCCAAACGGCAGCCTCTTTCTTA
>JAGBUH010000012.1 GCA_017630915.1 Clostridia bacterium | reverse complement strand
GATGTCGCTTGAAAATAACGCAAACGTAACTGTCGCCGCAACAAAACTTTCGATGGATTTGTTGAGCGCGGCATCGAGATAAATGATTAGGAGTTTGTAAATGGAAAACAACAACGAAAAACGCGAAAATACACAAAATAACAAACGCGACGGTAACCGCAACGGCGGTCATTACCATCACGGTAAACACCATCGCGGAAAGTACAATAAACATTACGGCAAACCGAAACCCAAGAACGGTAACGTTAAACCCGAAAATGAAAACGTTGCAAATGAAAACGTAGCCAATGAAAACGGCGAAGTAATTGCGAAAAAACAAAATAACGAACGCCAAGTACGAGAAGAAAAGGTGAAAAATACTTCGAGCGAATCGCAATTCGGCGTTGGGTTTGTTCCCGAGCCCGAACCCGAACGTAAATATATGTTCGATTATGATCCGCAGGAATATCCCGAAAAGAACGACGAAGAAAAGAATATCGAAGTTGTCGGCATCAAATTCCGCAACGGCAGTAAGATTTATTATTTCTCGCCTGCCGATATCAAGTTCCAAAAGGGTGAACACGCCATTGTCGAAACGGTGCGCGGTATAGAATACGGCGAAGTTGCGTTAGGTAATAAAATGGTCGGCGAGTCGGAAGTTGTTTTTCCGCTTAAACCCGTGCTTCGCAAAGCGACTCTCGAAGACGACCAAAGAAATATCGAAAACCGCAAATTAGAAGAAAGCGCTAAACCGATTTGGTACGAAAAGGTTGCCAAAAACGGTTTGGAAATGCAGTTGGTTGACGTTGAGTATACCCACGACAACGCTAAACTCTGTTTCCATTTTACCGCTGACGGACGAGTCGATTTCCGTGAACTTGTAAAGGATTTGGCAAGTGTATTCCGCACCCGTATCGAACTCCGTCAAATCGGCGTGCGTGACGAAGCAAAGTTGTTTGGTGGTTTGGGAAGTTGCGGCAGACCGTATTGCTGTAACACCTTCCTGCCCGATTTTGCACAGGTTTCGATTAAAATGGCGAAGGAACAAAACCTTTCGCTTTCGTCCTCGAAGATAAGCGGTTCGTGCGGACGTCTTATGTGCTGTCTGCGCTTTGAACAGGACACTTACGAGAGGGAATATGCCACCTTCCCGAAGGTTGACACAATCGTTGACACCCCCAAGGGCAGAGGCGTCATTGTTGAAAGCAGTTTCTTAACCGGCAAAATCAAGGTCAAGATGAATAACGACCAATCGATAAAACTTTTCGGCAAATCCGAACTAAAACCGCTTGGTATGATTAAAGTCAAAGACGACGTAAGCGACGATTTGAAACAGTTGGAAGATAAATAAAAGGGAAAGCAAAAATGCTTTTTCGGGAGGATTTATTTTGGAAAAAACAAAATCATCGGTAGACAAACTTGCCGATTTTCTGTATGAACGCAGATATTTCTTTTTCACTCTGCTTTTTATAATCTTCCTTTGTTTTGCTCCGCTGAGGCTGATGGAAACCACAAAAGGTCACGACACGGGCTTCCATCTTCAACGAATCGCAGCTTTGGCAGAAGAAATGAAGATGGGGAATTACTTTCCCAGAATATACACCACAATGTTAGACGGCCTTGGTTACGGTTCTCCGATGTTTTACGGTGATTTGTTTGTGGCAATCCCTGCGGCGCTTGTTGCTTTTTGGGCGGTTGAACTCACCGATGCGCTTGCCTATTTTATCGCAATGATATTTGCCGCAACGGTTTTAAGTATGTATTTCTGTACTTATTCCATTACCAAATGCAAACGAGCCGCCTTTTGCGGTGGCGTGATGTTCGGTCTTTCCTCTTATTTGGTAACCGACCTTATCTATCGCTGTGCATTGGGCGAGGCTCAGGCTTTTGTGTTTATTCCCGTGGCATTCACCGGTCTTTATCACATTCTGTACGGGAATATTAAAAAATGGTACCTTTTGCCTGTCGGTTTAGCGGCGACGCTATATTGCCATACCCTTTCGGCGCTTATTACTGTTGTGGTGCTGTTTATTTTTCTGTTGCTATCCATAAAAAAGGTAAAAGAAAACCTAACCGTTTTGACATACATAGGAATAAGCGCGGCAGTGTTTTTTGCACTTTCGGCAAATCTTCTCTTTCCTATGTTAGAGCAGATGGCTTCCACCACTTTTCTTGCAACCGACGGATATGCCGCCACGCGATTCGGAACCTTGTCGGAACGCGCTTTTCCTTGGTGGTCGGTGCTTTACGATTATTCAACAGATTTGGAACTTACCGAAAACTTCCAACCCAACGGAATCGGCATGGCAGGGGTAATACTTGCTTTCATCTATATCGCAAACCGCAAAAAATTTAGGAATTCTATGGTTGATAAACTGCTGATTATGGCAGGAATCACCGTTTTGATGCCGAGTTCTCTCTTCCCTTGGGGTTTGGTTCAGGACGTTGCCGGAATATTACAGTTCCCTTGGCGGTTGTTTGTGTTTCCCACCTTCTTTGTAGCCTTGGCTGCGGCAAAATATTTTTCTGCCGAAACGGAGTTTGTAGAAGAACAATACAAAGAAACCGCAAATACAGACGCGGTTGAAGCGACGGAATCGGCAGAACCTCAAAAAATAACTTCTAATGGACTTCCCAAACACCTTGCTACCTTAATGTATGTGGTTTTGGCACTTTCCATATCTTCCTATACAAGCTGTTTCTCCGAAAATTTCAACAAATATATGGGTTATCAGCGCGAAAACGATGAATTACAATATAAATACAAAAATTACATCGGTTCGGGTGAATATCTCCCCTCTTGGGACGGTGCTGATAAAGAAGCAGACGGGTACATAACCACCTACAAGAGTGCATTGTTAAAATCCTCCGACACCGTTTTTTCTGACGGCGATCCCGAAACGAACTTTACGCGCGAAGACGGAAAGTTGATAGTGGAATTTAAAAACATGCAAAAGGAAAACGCCTATCTTGACGTACCTTTGATTATGTATAAAGGCTATTCTGCTACGTTTGAAGACGGAACAAAAGTGAAATGTGGTTACGGAGATTTAAACTATGTTCGTGTAAACGTGGGTCCTCTTCGCGAAGGCACTATAACCTTTGAATATACCGGCACCGCCATTCAAAAGGTAAGCGGTATTATTTCAATCATTGCGGTAATCGCGTTGGCTGTGTATATCCGCATAAGTGTTGTCGCATCGAAGAAAAAAGACTCGGAAGAAGACCAATCCGATGAATCGAAAAAAACGCGATGAAGAACCGCTTGAAGAAATAATGTAAAAGTAAGAATAAGACAGTCTTTGAACTGTCTTATTTTTTGTTTTGACGTAAAAAATAAGTGCAGTATAACTTATGGTTTATACTGCACTCTTTTGCTTTTTCTCTTAAAAGTTTCTTCTGTTATAAAGTCCTGCGTAAATTCCGTTTGCGTTCAATAATTCTTCGTGCGTACCGCGTTCGGCGATACCGTCTTGGTTAATAACAAGAATCTCGTCGGAATTTTGAATGGTCGAAAGACGGTGCGCAACCACGATAACCGTTCTGCCTTTTGCAAGTTCTTCAAGCGATGATTGAATCTGCATTTCGGTCACGTTGTCAAGCGCGCTCGTCGCCTCGTCGAGAATGAGAATCGGGGGATTTTTGAGGAATACACGCGCAATCGAAATACGTTGCTTCTGACCGCCCGAAAGGTTGATGCCGCGCTCGCCGACCTTTGTGTCGTAACCCTTTTCGAGAGTCATTATATAATCGTGGATATTAGCGCGTTTGGCTGCTTCGACAATCGCTTCTTCGCTTGCATCAAGGTCGCCGTATGCGATGTTGTCGCGTATTGTACCCGAAAACAAGAAAACGTCCTGCGCGACTATACCGATGTTTCGACGTAGGGAATAGCGAGAAAGTTGTGTGATATCATATCCGTCGATGGTGATATAACCCTCGTCAACTTCGTAAAAACGTGGAATAAGGTTGCAAAGTGTGGTTTTACCGCCGCCCGACGGGCCAACAAGTGCTACCGTTTTTCCGCAATCGATTTTAAGCGATAGCGAATTAAGAACCCCTTTTCCCGTGTCGCCCGTGGGGTAGGAGAAGGAAACGTCGTGGAATTCGATGTCGCCTCGCGCGTTTACTAATTCAATCGGATTTTCAATTTCTTCTTCGGTCGGTTTTTCCATAATTTCGCGGAATCGCGAGAAACCCGTCATACCGTTTTGTAACTGTTCGAAAAGCGAAATAAAGCGGTTAATCGGCTTTAACAGCATCGCCATATAAAGTATGAATGCCGCAAATTCACCGCTGTCAATCGAACACGCGCCGTCGGGGAAGTCATAGCCGTTATAGAAGAAGATACCGCCCGCAACGAGCGCGGCAAGATACAAAAAGTCGGTGAAAAACGTCATGGCGGAATGGAATTGTCCCATCGCCTTGTAGGCGTAACCGCGCGCTGTCTTGAAGCGTTCGTTTGCCTCGTTAAACTTGTCAATTTCGTGGTTTTCGCTTGTGTAAGCGCGTGAAACGCGGATTCCCGAAATCGAAGTTTCGACGTTGGCATTGACTTCGGCAACTTCTTCGCGCGTTTTTGTGAATGCGTCTTTCATTTTCTTGCGCATTTTAACCGAGAAGAAAACAACAAACGGGATAAGCGCATAGATAATTAAGGTAAGCCATATATTTATCGTCGAAAGCGCGATAAACGAGCCGATAAACATTATAATCGAAAGGAACAAATCCTCGGGACCGTGGTGCGCCAATTCCGAAACGTCCATAAGGTCGTTGATAAGACGCGACATAACCGTACCTGTCTTGTTTTCATCGAAGAACGAAAAGGGGAGTTTTTGGAGATGCTTGAACATATCCTTTCGCATATCGCCCTGCATACGAACGCCGACGATATGTCCCCAATAGGCTACGATATAATTCAATACCATTTTTGCAAGGTATAACACCAAAATAATCAACGCCCAAGTGATAACAAGACGCAAATTGCGGTTAGGCACGTAATCGTTGATGATGTTCTTCGTGATTATCGGATAAAACAAATCTGTCAACGCGATAAGGAAGGAACAGAACATATCAAAAGCGAAAAGTTTTTTATGCGGTTTGTAATATTTGATGAATTCGCGTATCATTGTTTCCTCTTTGTGAAATATTTGTGCAGTTCATATTTTTCGGCGATATATACGGTTACTGCTACCAATACCGCCGTGCCTATACCTGCGAAAACGTCTAAAATGCTGTGCTGTTTGATAAACACGGTTGAAAGCGAAATCGCTATGCACCATACCCCCGAAAGCGCTTTGAATATCGGTTTTTTTAACATTATTTTGCTTTGTATTACTGCAAAAAACATCGCCCAAGACACCGAAACGTGCATAGAAGGCATAACGTTTCTCGGAGGTGAATCGGCGAGGTAAATGAGTTGAACCAATCGGGTTGCGATATTATCCCTGCCGAGTGTTTCGAAATCGGGACGTAATGATACGTCGATCCCGTTGGGGCAGAGCGTACAGAAAATCATCGGTAAAACCATACACCCGATGAGCAACAAACTCGCGCGGATAAATTCGCGTTTGCACCTAAAAAACGGGTAAAGTAACGTCGCCGCGATGCATAAATACCAAGAATAATAGGGTATAACAAACCATTCGCAAAATGGTATCATTCGGTCGAGTGCACTTTCGATGATTAGAACCGAAGCGTCATCGGGGAAAGAAACCTTTAAAAGCTCGTACCATATAAAATGTATCGGCCAATACAGTAAAATAAGACCGTATTTCCGTTTTTTGAAAAAATCGTTTGTCTTTTCCATATTTCTACCTCTGACGACGCATTATATCATAAACACGAACGTTTTTCAAGACGGAGTGTTGAACATTTTTGGTGAACATGTTGTTGTCGAATTTATATTAACGCATCGTAGGGCGGGCGGCTCGTTGGGGTTCCCTGAAAATCGAAGATTTTTAGGGCATTTCTCTCCCGCCGTTCGGGTAACGGTAAAATATCACGTGATACATATAAAATAACGTAAAAATCTGGTGTTTTTTGTAGGGCGGGCGGCTCAGCTCCCGCCGAAACGTTACGATTAGTATCGCGTAATACATATACAAAACAACGTAAAAAATCTGGTGTTGTTTGTAGGTAGATTGTTTATCCCTTTCCGCAAAGGCAACGATTTAAAATAACGTGACACGAATTTTCACGGGATATGAAAAAGGGACATGTGTTATGCAAATATAGGTGAAAATGTGGATGGAAATTTCACCCTACCCAAACAAAAACCTATTGCAAAACAAAAATGGTGTGTTACAATGATGATATAAAAATAAATAGTGCCTATTAAAAAATAGGCGACGTTGTATTTGCCTTTTCAAGAAACTCGATATGTATAAACATACCGAGTTCGGCTACAAGAATAAATATACGTAACTATATCTAAAAATCATTATTTGAAAGGAAACACTTCTATGAAGAAAGTTATTGCGACTCTTCTTTCGGTTGTTCTTCTCGCGGCAATGCTCATCGTTCCCGTTTCTGCATTGTCATGGAAAGACAACCAAACCCAAGACGAAGATGGTTTGTATATTTTTGACAACGCGTATGGCTTCGTTTTCAAGGTTAACTCTGTAAACGGCGTTATCTCAGGCGAAGATGCAACCATCGTTACCTCGACCGAAAAGTACAATGTTTGTAACGCCAAATGGTCTATCAGCGTTGTTCTCGACAAGGTAGAAGAAAATGTTTACTCTGTAAACAGAGTTATTGAATATTACGGTGCTTTCGGCGAAGATACTGACGATGTAAGCCTCACAGACGGTCAAATTGTTTTGGTTGTTCACTCCGCAGGTTCTCTTCCCGAAGATGAAAACGGCACTTATCCTAACTGGCAATCCAAGGTTGCCGCGCTTGCTCTCAAAGTTGGCGATAAGATCACTCTCGCTAACATAGACCTCGCAGCGGGTATTGTTGACAACGGTACTGCTACCGTCGAAAGCAAAGATGATGATGCGTCCGACAACAGTTCCACAGAAGAATCTGAAATTCCCGAAGATGTTGCCGACGGGCTTGAATTCACTTTGAGCGACGACGGAACGTATTATATCGTCACGGATTGTGATGAATCCGTAACCGAGGTAGTAATTCCTGCGGAATATAACGGTCTGCCGGTTAAGGAAATAGGTGGATATGCATTTGGCGATTGCGAAACCCTAACAAGCATAACGATACCCGATTCTGTTACAAGTATAGGTTGGAGTGCATTTTCCGATTGTTCGAGCTTAACAAGTATAACCATTCCCAATTCCGTTACTAGTATAGGCAATTATGCATTTGACTCTTGCTCCAGCCTAACAAGTATAACGATACCCGATTCTGTTACAAGTATAGGTTGGGGTGCATTTACTAGTTGTTCTAGCCTAACAAGCATAAACATACCCGATTCGGTTACAAGTATAGGTGATGATGCATTTTACGGATGTTCCAGCCTAACAAGTATAACGATACCCGATTCTGTTACAAGTATAGGCGAATGGGCATTTCGCTCTTGCTCCAGCCTAACAAGTATAACGATACCCGATTCGGTTACAAGTATAGGTTGGAGTGCATTTTCCTCTTGCTCCAGCCTAACAAGTATAACGATACCCGATTCGGTTACAAGTATAGGTGAATGGGCATTTGAAGATTGCGACAGTCTAACCGATATATATTGTGAAGTTGAATCTCAACCTGATGGTTGGGAAGAAGATTGGAATTATAATTGCGACGCAACTGTGCATTGGGATTATGATAAGGTATTAGGCGAAGAATTTGCCGAAACAATTACCGAAACCGAATCTGCACTTATCGAATCCGACTATGCCGAAGCGGAATGGGAGAAAATCCAAATTGCACTTAACAACGCAAAAGAATTTTCTGCCGACGGCAAGAGCGTTGCCGAAATCCGTTCCGAAATTGACGCGCTTGAAAATGCGATTCTTCTCAACCCGAAGAAAGCCGAATTCGGCGATTTGAACGGAGATGAAAAGGTCACTTCGCTTGACTATTTGCTCGTGAAACGCGCTTGTTTCGGCACGTATGAATTGTCCAATGTCGAACTTGCTCGCGCAGACATCAACAGAGATAAACAGACCAATTCCGCCGATTACCTTCTTGTAAAACGTATCGCGTTTGGTACTTATAAGGTTCAATAATTCGTGTTAATAACAAAAAAGTTCCTCTATTGTCGAGGAACTTTTTCTGTAATCGTTGCTTTTATGAACGAGATACATTAAATTCACACTATGTCTGTAAAATTTTATAACAATTCGCACATCTTTGTAGGGAAAGGGCTTGCCCCTTTCCGTTCGCAACGATTAAAAAATAACGCGATACTAATGCGTTTTGCAACGGAAGGGGATAAACCCCTTCCCTACAAAATAACAGACTTTTTCGTTGTTTTTAATATGTATCACGTGATATATGTTTGTAACGTTTCGGTGGAGGCGATATTCCCTAAAAATCTCCGATTTTCAGGGAATCCCGAACCCACCCGCCCTACAAAATGTGCTGGGGGTATAGACATTACTTTGTTTTGAAATAACACAAAAAACGCCGTCAAGGAAACCCTCGACGGCGTTG